>JAQUQV010000052.1 GCA_028715905.1 Kiritimatiellia bacterium | reverse complement strand
TGTTCGTCCGAAAATCCCGTAGGGGCGTCGCTTGACGACGCCCGCCGGAAGGGCTTCGCAAGCGAAGCCCCTACGTCGAACGGGATAATAGTTGCCCCCGATGCGCTTCGCGATCGGGGACCTAATTAACCGAGAGCAGTCAAATGATACTTGTAGGAACAGACAGCTTTTTTGATCAGTCCATGGTAGCGCAGGCGCTGGTAAATGCGCGAAATTTGCGCCGATGTTTTGTCCAGTCGTTTCCGCAGGTCGGCGTTGCGGAACCCGAAGGATTGGGCTTGGCCTTGGGCCACCGCCAGGAAGACCTGCTCATCGTCTTCGTCAAAGAGATTATTGAAACAGGCGGTGCCGTCGCGGTGTTCCACCTTGCTAATGATCCGGTCGAAACACGAATAGACGCCGAGAATATCTTCGGCATGTCGTTCAAGAAAAGATGTTTGCATAGTGAACCTTGTTGGGAGGCAGTTGTATCAAAAAATTATCACCCGGCATAGCCGGAACCCTTTTTGGTTCCGGCTATGCCGGGTTGGGGGGAATTACCTTTGTTCCCATTATTTTTTTTTTGACAAGGCAACCATTCCGGATAATCTATCGCTTGATTTAATATACGGAATCAGCCGGGAGAGTCATAAGAAAGGGGAAAAGATGCATTACAAAAAAAACACGGTGATTATCATCGCGGCCGTCCTGCTGGCCGGGGTTTTTGAGGCCAACGCGCAGTGGGTCTTCGTGGCCCGCAAGGCCCTGGGCAGGATAGAACAGTTAACCCAGTCCGAAACGAAAGATCAACCCGGTTACGACGTGGCGACGGTGGTGCTTGAAGGCAATGCGGACAAGGTCTATGAAGTTGCGCTCAAATCCATTGAAAAGGCGCCCGGCTTGCGCATTACGCGGCGGAATCCGGCCATGCGGACCGTTGAATTCACCGACGGCACCATCTCGGCGGGGTTGAAGATATCCCAGGTGAACGACACGGTCGTGCATTTGCTCATTGCCTCGGTGGTCATGCCGGATCAGCCGAGCGGCACTTCGCTGGTGCTGGCCGGAGTAAAACGCGTCTGTGATGAAATGGGCGCGCATTACAGCATTGAAAAGTAACGTTCAAGATTCATTCTTGTTGGCCGCATGTGAAACAGACGGGATAAACGAAAGGAAGGTTGTTATGGAATGGGAAAAAACATATACGCCCGACGAGATTATTGACGGGGGCAGAAGGAAGCTCAAGGCTTCCATGAAATATCTGCCGTGGATTATCGCGGGTATTGTTATCCTCATAGGGCTGGGGGGCATAATTTATTCCGTTGGCCCGGACGAAGCGGGGGTGCGGCAGAGATTCGGCAAATATATCGGGCTGGCGTCTCCGGGATTGCACGTCAAGCTCCCTTTTGGAATTGACCGCGTGACGCCCATCAAGGTGGAGAAGGTTTTCAAGGAGGAATTCGGCCTGAGAATGCAGGATCCGGGGGCGCGCTCAAGGCATTATGGAAAAGAGGCGAACGGCCAGTCCCTGATGCTTACCGGAGACTTGAACATTCTGGATGTGCGCTGGATTGTGCAGTTTAAAATAAAAGATCCGGTCAAACTGCTTTTTGCGACGCGCAACCCCATAAATAACATCCGGGACATATCCGAGGTGGTCATGCGGCGTCTTACGGGAGATTTTTCGGTGGACGAGGTGCTCACGGTCAAACGGGAGGAAATAGATTATTTGTCCCAGCAGGAGCTCCAGAAAATCCTGAACGTTTACGACGCGGGCATTCAGATAATCACCGTCAAATTGATGGACGTCAATCCGGCCGAGCCGGTCAAGCCGGCATTTAACGAGGTTAACGAAGCGAAACAGGAAAAGGAGAAAATGATCAACCAGGCCTGGGAAAAATACAACAAGATCATTCCGCGCGCCCGGGGCGAGGCCGAGAAGGTCATTCACGAGGCGGCCGGTTACGCATTTGACAGGATCAACCGCGCCAAGGGCGATTCGGAGAGGTTTCTGGCGGCCCTGGTTGAATACAAAAAAGCCCCTGAGATAACCAGACAGAGGTTATACCTGGAAACCATGGCCGATATCCTGCCGCGCGTGAAGGAGAAATATATCATTGATTCGGACCAGACTTCCATTCTTCCGTTTCTGGATGTCGGCAAAAAAGGAAATGGCGGCAAACAAGGAGGAGGGGAGCAATAATGAAGGGAACAATCCGCAGAATTATCGGTGTGGTCGCCGTCATCGCGGCCGTGGTCATCATTGCGTTTATCAGCGGCATAATATATGTGATTGACGAGACCCAGCAGGTGGTGATTACCCAGTTCGGCCGGCCGGTAGGCAGGCCCATAGTTTCCGCCGGACTGCATTTAAAAAAACCGGTCATTCAACAGGCGCATTATTTTGAAAAAAGGCTGTTGGAATGGGACGGCGATCCGAATCAGATTCCGACCAAGGACAAGAAGTATATCTGGGTGGATACCGTCGCGCGCTGGAAAATCGTGGATGCGCTTAAATTCCTGCAGTCCGTCGGCGGCGAGCTCGGCGCGCAGACCCGGCTCAGCGACGTCATCAATTCCGCGACCCGCGACGTAATCACCGGCCACTTGCTGGTGGAAGCGGTCCGCAATTCAAACCGCATCCTGGAATCCAAAATGGAAGGCGAAGATATTATCGTTACGGATGAGGCCCTGGAGCGTATAAAGGTCGGGCGGGAAACGCTTGAGAAAATGATTCTTGAGAAGGCGAAAATTCTTGAGCAGCAATACGGAATAGAAATCAAGGACGTGCGCATAAGGCGCATGAATTACGTGGAGGACGTGCGCAACAAGGTTTATGACCGCATGATTGCCGAAAGAAAACGCGCGGCCGAGAAGTATCGTTCGGAAGGCATGGGCAAAACCGCCGGGATAGAGGGGCAAATGGCGAAGGAATTGAAGGAAATACAGTCCGAGGCATACCGGCAGGCGCAGATCGTCATGGGCAAGGCGGACGCGGAGGCGATTACCATCTACGGCGATGCCTATAACCGGCATCCGGCGTTTTACTCATTCCTCAAAACCATGGACACATACAAAACCACGATGGATGACAAATCAACCGTGATTTTAACCACCGACAGCGATTATTATAAATACCTGAAATCGCTGAAAGAGTAGATCAATGCAGGCATAGGAATTCCAAAAATACGCGCAAACCTGCCTTTGTAGGCCGAACCCCTCTTCGGCGATGCAGGCTTTGTCGTCCGGAATCGCCGCATAGGGATGCGGTCTACAGCGATCAAATACAGTTGCTGCCTTTGACGACCTGATTCATTCGGCCGGTTTTGACGCTCATGAAAATATCCGCCCGGATGGCGCGAGCGTAATGACCGGTTGTTATGTCGTCATGACGGCGCTTGCCGCGGAAACAGCTGAATACCATTGCCGGGGCCGGCTGGCGCCGGTGCTGGAGGGCGAGTTGGGGTGGCTGGCCATGGCGGCGGCCCATGCCATGCAATTGCCGTGCATTCCGGATTGCAATAAAATTGACATTGATTGGATGATTGGGATAAATTCAAAGCTTAATGAGAATAAAATTAACGTTCTGTTGTGTTTTTGCGATGGCGGCCTTGCCGTTTTCCGTTTCACGCGCACAGAGCGGCTGGTTCCCGGAAGTATTTCCGGAGGCAAATATTTCCACTTCTTCGGCGGCGTTCTGGCGGGCCGATCAATCAACCGGCCGGAGCGTAACCAACAAACCCTTGCCGGCCGGGGCGGACGATCCTGAATTGACCGGCGCCAGGCGCTTGCGTCTCGTGGAACTGATCACGCTGGCCTTGCGGCGCAATCCGGCCGCCCTGAGCGCCTGGGAACAGGCCCGCGCCGCGGCGGCGCAGTTGGGCCAGGCCAAGAGCGCCTATTACCCTAAAATTGCTTTCCAGGCGCAAATCGGCAGGGATAATAACGTTTACGACGATCCGACCCAGTATACTCCGACCACCCGCGCCTTCAATTATGGCCCGCAGATCAACGTAACCTGGCTGCTGCTGGATTTCGGCAGCCGCGGGTTCGGGCGGGAGGCCGCGCGCCAGACCCTGATCGCCTCCAATTTCCAGTTCAACCGGACACTCCAGGACACGATTATTAACGTTGAAACCGCTTATTTTAACCTGGACAGCGCCCGTATGCAGCAGGCGGCCCAGGAAGACGCCCTGAAGGTGGCCGAGGCCACGCTGGAGGCGGTGGAAATCCAGATGAAAACGGGGCTTGCGACCATAACCCAGCGTTTGCAGGCCTTGCAGGCGGCGGCCCAGGCGCGTTATAATCTGGAAAGCGCTAAGGCTGCGGTCACAACCGCGCAGGCCAATCTGGCGAAAAACGTCGGCCTGCCGGCCAATGCCGCGCTGAACGTGGAGCCGCCGGCGGGCGAGCCGCCATTAGCGGAGCTGGATTTGACCGTGAACAACATGATTGAAGACGCCCTCGCGCGCCGCCCGGACATGGCCGCTAAGTTTTTTGTCTTTCGGTCAAAGCTGGCTTTGGCGAAACAGGCCGACCGCAATATCTGGCCGCAAATCGCCGGCAATCTCAATTTACAGCGGAATTATTTTGACGAGACGATCAACTCCGGACAGGGAGCTTCAGCTAATCCCGACGGGCATACCGATAATTTCGCGGGCTCGTTTGTTCTTAGCGTGGATTTGTTTGACGGTTTTTTGAAGTGGAACAAGGCGCGCGAGGCGAAGGCGCTGGCCGAAGCGGCGCGCCAGGACCTGGTGGCCACCGAAATCGCGGCCATTGCGGAAGTATGGAACAGTTATTACAACTATAAGACGGCGTTAAAACAGCTGGAGGCCGGCCGCGAACTGGTGGCGGCTTCCGAGAAAGCCTTTAACGCGACTTCCCTCGGTTACAAGTCCGGCTTGAACAGCATTGTGGACATGCTGACCCAGCAGAACAATCTCTCTTCCGCCCGCTTGACTTTCATCCAGGCGCGGACAGCGCTGTTTATTTCCTCGGCCAATCTGGCTTATTCAACCGGCGCGCTGGCGCCGCCGGAAAGAAGCGACCTTGAACCGGTTGCCGCGTCTGTTAAAAAAATGGAAGAAGAAGGCGAAACAAAATGAGACTACAAAAAACATGTCAAAATTTTTTACGAGGCAGAGCCGCGCGGCCTCTGCGGCCCGTGGGAATGGCGGGACGGGGCCGGCCCGCGTTGCCCGGCGTTTTAGCTTGTTTGTCTGCTGGTATTGCCGCGCTGCTTTTATGTTGCCCCGGGTGCGGCAAGCATAAAAAACCGGAAATTCCGCCCCATCCGGTCGTGGCCGGCCAGGCCTTTTCCCGGACGGTGTGCGGTTATATTGACACCATCGGCAACTGCGTCTCGCCCGCCAAGGTATTGATTATCCCGCAGGTATCCGGCCAGATCGTGAAAATTCATTTTATCCAGGGCCGGGAAGTCAAGCGCGGCGAATTGCTTTACACCATTGATCCGCGGCCTTATCAGGCGGCTCTGGACAAGGCGCTCGCCCAGCTCGCGCAGGACGAGTCCCAGCTGGAACTGAAAAGGCTTGTTTTGGAAAGAAACCTGCCGCTGGCGCCGGGTCTTTACGTGTCGCCTCAGGATCTGGATAAATACCGCCTGGAGGTTGACATGCTGGAGGCGGCGGTGGAAGCCGACCAGGCCGCGGTTGAGGCGGCCCAGATTAACCTCGGTTACTGTTTTATCACCTCGCCGGTTGACGGCAAAACCGGCGCGTACCTGGTCAACGAGGGCAACGTGGTGGCGGCCAACGATCCCGGCGGGCTGGTCTCAATCCAGACCATTGCGCCGATCTATGCCGAATTCATCGTAACCGAAAGGGAGCTGATGCTCATCCGTCGGCGGATGCTTCAGACAAAAGTGCGGGCGGAAATCACTTCCATTGAAGACGCCGCGCTCAAGGAATACGGAGATCTGTTTTTTCTGGACAATGAGGTCAAGCCAAAAGCCGGCACGGTTACCCTGCGGGCAGTTTGCCGGAATCAGGAAAAAAATTTCTGGCCCGGGCAGTTCATCAATGCGCGCATTCTCCTTGACGAGATAAAAGACGCGGTCCTGATTCCATATGCGGCGGTGCAGGTCGGCGCCGGCGGCCAGTTCGTATTTGTGGTCAAGCCGGATGCCACGGTTGACCTCCGGCTGATCAAGACGGGCCAGAGGTACGGCGATGATATCTTGATTGAGGAGGGGGTCAAGGCCGGGGAACAGGTGGTTACCTCCGGCCAGCTCATGCTGCGGCCTGGCTCGCGCGTGAAAGTGGTTTCTCCGGAGGCCGGCCAAGGGAAGGCGGAAGGGGCAAATTGAAAGGAAAAACGAAAGACGGCATGCGGGCGGGCAAGTCTGCCTCTTTAATTTCCCGTGTTCTGTTTCTTGCGCTGTTTTGGGAATCTATGTTTTCTGCCTTTGGGCCTATTTCAAAATAACCAATGAACATTTCTTCAGTATTCATCAACCGGCCGGTTGCCACGGTTCTGATCATGGCCAGTCTCGGTCTTTTCGGGATTTTTGCTTTTTTCAAAATGCCGGTCAGTGATCTGCCCGCGGTTGATTACCCGGTCATTGAGGTCATGGTGGCCTATCCGGGCGCAACGCCCGAGAATATGGCCGCCAACATCGCCACCCCCCTGGAACAACAGTTCATGCAGATTCAGGGCATTGAATTAATGACCTCCATGAACAGCCAGGGCAACACGCTGATTATCATCCAGTTTGACCTGTCCAAAAACATTGACGCTGCCGCCAACGACGTGCAGGCGGCCATTTCGCGGGCCATGGGCAGTTTGCCCAAGGATCTGCCGTCGCCGCCCCAGTACAAGAAAACCAATCCGAATGAAATGCCGATGATATATTACGGCCTGATCAGCGAGACGATGACTCCCGCCAAGCTCTACGATTATGCCTACAGCGTCATCGGCAACCAGATCAACATTATTGAGGGCGTCTCCCAGGTTCAAGTCTACGGCGTGCCTTATGCGGTGCGCATCCAGGTTGACCCGGATGCGGCCGCGGTCCGCGGTCTTACCCTGAATGATATCTGCGAGGCTGTCGGGCAGGGCACGGTGATGCTGGGGTCCGGACAGCTTGACGGCAAGACCCAGACCCTTCTTCTTCAGCCGCAGGGGCAGCTTGAAAACGCCGCGCAATACGGCAGTTTGATTATCGGCATGTTCAACGACAGTCCGGTTTATCTGCGGGATGTGGCCAGCTGTATTGACAGTATTCAGGACACCCGTCTTTCGCTGCATTTCTGGGCGGAACAGATGAAAAAGATGGAAGGCAAACCGGTTGGGATGGTACTGGCGGTGACGAAGGCGGCCGGCGCGAACGCCGTGGATGTTTCCCGGAGAATCAAGAATTTAATGCACAACCTTGAGGCGGTGATTCCGGATTCCATCCAGGTCATGCTGATTGAGGACAAATCAAGGACCATCGTGGATTCAATCACGGACGTTCAGGAGACGCTGGTTATCGCCTTTTTCCTCGTGGTCGGGGTGATTTTCTTTTTCCTCGGCCGCCTCAAGGACACCCTCATTCCCAGCCTCGCCCTGCCGCTTTCATTGTTGATCACTTTCGTGGTCATGCTTGCGCTGGATTACAGCCTTGACAATCTTTCGCTCATGGGCTTGACGCTTTGCATCGGGTTCCTGGTGGACGACGCGATAGTTTTTCTTGAAAACACCGTCCGGCGCATGGAGGCCGGCGAAAACGCCTGCGATGCCTCCGTAAACGGCGCCGCGGAAATCGGTTTTACGATTCTCAGCATGACCCTTTCGCTGGCGGCCGTTTTCATTCCGCTGGTTTTCATGAGCGGGCTGATCGGGCGGATTTTCCGCGAGTTTTCAATCGTGGTGGTGGTTTCAATCATGGCTTCCGGCTTCGTGTCGCTGACTCTTACGCCGATGATGTGCCGGTTTATGCTGTCCGGCCACCAGTCCGGCCGGAAGACGCGGGTGGAACAGATGGCCAACGATTTAGTGGCGTTCTGCCTGCGCTGGTACGGTGTTTCCCTGCACTGGTTCCTGAAAAGACGCGCACTCAGCCTGGCGGCATGGTTTGTCACGCTCGTTGCCACGGTCTGGCTTTTCATGCTTTTGCCGAAATCATTTCTGCCGGTTGGCGACAGCGGCGTGCTCCGCGGCATGTTTATGGCGCCCACCGGAACTTCGCCCGAGCGCATGGTGGAATGCCAGAATAAAATTGACAGAATTTTGCAGGAGCATCCGGCCGTGGAAGAATCCGTCACGGTGGCCAATATGGCCGGCGGCAATATTCAGGCCAATCAGGCGCTGGCCTTTGTCTTTTTAAAGGAACAGAACAGGCGCAAGCCGATTTTACAGGTGGCGGATGAATTAACTGCCGGAATATCGTCCATTCCCGGCATATTCGTCGCCCTGCGCCCCGATCCCACGCTCCATATCAGCGCCGGCGCCACGAGCGAAACCCAGGGCCAGTATTCTTATGTTCTGACCGGTCTTGACCAGGCGAAACTTTTTGCGAGCGCGCAGAAAATAATCGCTGAGATCAGAAAACTGCCGGGCGTGATCGGCGTTTCGTCCGATATGCAGCTGGATATGCCGAATCTGACCATCAACATTTTGCGCGACAAGGCCTCCTATTACGGCGTCAGCGCCGAGGCGATTGAGATGGTCATCCGCAACGCCTACGCCCAGAACTATGTTTACCTGATCAAATCAACCATTACCCAGTACCAGGTCATCGTGGAAGTGAAGGACAGCCGGCGGGCCAAGGCCGAGGACCTGGAAAACCTGTATGTAACCTCGCAGACCCTGGGCCGGCCGATTCCCCTGCGCGCGGTCTGCGCCTGGGAGAAAAAAATCGGCCCCTCAACCATCAACCATTTGAAACAATTCCCGGCGGTAACTATTTTCTTCAACCTCGCGCCCGACATGCCCATCGGGACCGCCCAACGGGCCATCAATCAACTGGCCGCTAAAATCCTGCCGGAAGATATTTCGCGCGCCTTTTACGGAGAAGCGGAGCTTTTCGCGCAGACCGTGAAGAGCCTGACGGTTTTGTTGTTCGTCGCCGTTTTTGTGATGTATGTCATCATGGGCGTCCTTTACGAAAGCTATTTTCATCCCCTTACCGTGCTTTCCGCCCTGCCGGTGGCTTGCGTCGGAGGGCTTCTCGGCCTGCTGGTTTTCGGTCAGGAATTATCGCTTTACGCTTTTATCGGGCTCTTTATGCTGATGGGTATTGTGAAAAAGAACGGAATCCTGATGGTGGATTTCGCCATCCACCTCCAGCAGCAGGGCAAGAACAGTTACGAGGCCGTGCACGAGGCCTGTCTGGAAAGGTTCCGCCCGATCATTATGACCACCCTTGCGGCCATGATGGGCGCCATGCCGATTGCCGTGGGTTACGGCGCCGACGGCGCTTCGCGCATGGGGCTGGGCATCACGGTCGTGGCCGGGCTTATTTTTTCCCAGATTATCACGCTCTATGTGACTCCGGTCATTTATCTTTATCTGGAAGATGTTCAGGAGTGGTTTTACGGACAGAAACGGAAGGCGAAGTGAAACGCCGGATGTTTTCGCATAACTGCCAGGGAACGGCCCAAAACGCGGAATAATAAAAGAGGAGACGCTCGCCGGCGGAAGGAAGGGCGCTTGCCGCAATGATTGCCGCATTATTAATTGAAGTTTTCATCAAGGCGTTTCTGCTGCTCATTCTCCTTTATATTGTCGCGCGCGACGAGGCTGATTTTGATTTCCGCAAGGTTTCAATGGTAACCGCCGCCATCGTGCTCGGCGCGGTCATCATGGACGGTCTCCTGACCCGCTGGATCGGCCTGTTTGCCATTGTTCCCATCGCCGTTTTTACCGTTTTCATGGTGATGCAATTCTGTTGGGTGCGGTTCTGGCGCTCCCTGCTGGTGGCGATCCCCTTCCTTGTTTTGAATATCATGATTTCCACGGCCGTTACCGGTTTCCACCAGAAGGCAAACAGCGCTATTGCCAAAGGCCTGCAAGGACCGGTGTCGGAAGAAGACATGAAAATTGCGCTCAGTTTTTATCAGGACGGAGGGCGCACAAACGAATTCATCGCGGCGGCTCTGGCGCGCCGAAAAGCGCCGAAAATGGAGGAAACACTTGACCAGATTCTGCTGAAAAAAATAATCGCCGGCTTTGCCGCAAAACAGTTTTCTTCCAAGGCGGCCGGTAACGCCAAGACAAAAGGCCGCCCGAACATAAATGCAGATTCAAAACCGCCCGCAAAAGAAAAAAAATCCGCGCCGGAAGCAAATCCGCCGCAAGCCTTGGATTGGCGGGAATCCGCCGCAAAAATCAATGTTAAGGGCACATTAATCGGGCGGGACGGCGTGCGGGTGGCGATCGTCAATGATGCGATCATCAAAGAGGGTGAATGCGTCCGGGTTGAGCACAAAAAAACGATTTACCGCTGGCGCGCAAAGCTTATCAGTGAGAGCGGTGTTTCCTGGGAGCCGGAGGAAGCTCTTGGAAAATAGAGGTTTGCCTGCCGGCCGGAGAGAGCGAGAGGGGGGGGGCAGGTCAGAAGTTGATTTTTGATTCCGAGTTCTGAATTCTGATTTCTTCCAATATGGCGGCTGCGGCCGCGGAAGGATCCTTTGCTTCCAGAATCGGCCGGCCCACCACGAGGAAATCGGCCCCGGCCTTGATCGCCGTTCCGGGAGTGGCAACCCGTTTTTGATCGCCGATTTCAGCGCCTGCCGGCCGGATGCCGGGCGTCACGAGGATAAAATCATGGCCGAATTTCTGGCGCAGCCGTTGCGCTTCGTTGACGGAAGCCACCAATCCGGCGGCGCCCGATTTCAGGGCAAGTTCCGCAAGGCGCAGGACTTGATCGGAAATTTTTTCACGGATGCCGATGCTGTTGATATCTGCCTGGCTGTGGCTGGTCAGAATGGTTACGCCGATGATTTTCGGCGCTTTTGTTCCCATTTCGCCGGCCGCATTAACGGCGGCTTTCAGCATGGATTCGCCGCCGAGAGTATGCGCCGTCAGAAGTGATGCGCCGTGGCTTGCCGCGGAACGGACGGCGCGGGCGACGGTGTTGGGAATGTCGTGCAGTTTGAGGTCCAGAAAAACATTTTTTTGCTTTTCTTTCAAAAGCGCCAGCGCGGCCGGGCCTTCAGCGGTGAAAAGCTCCAGGCCGATTTTGAACCATTGGATTTGGAGGGGCAGTTGCGCCAGGATGGATATTGCCTCCCGGCAGGATGGGCGGTCCAGCGCGACGATTAATTCAGTTTTGCGCATATCATGATTTGCCGGATAATCCTGTTATCCTGGCATTCTTTCTGCAAATAGTTAATGCCGTAAGGCCTCAGTTTTGAGGGGGAGAGAGAAACCGTAGGGGCTTCGCTTGCGAAGTCCTCTTCAATAAAGACGGGCGCGCGACAAGCGCGGCCCCTACGAAGACTGGCCAATTGAATTGCCATCCACCCACATAACTGAGGGGTTACTTAATGCCGATCCGCATTTCATGTCATATTCGTTTAAAAGCGGATTTATGACAATGAAAAAAAGATTAAAAAAAACATTGACAAATTCCGGGGGCATGGTAAAAAGGTTTCAGAAAAGCCGGTAAAAAGGCTTTTTATATAGTATAAAAATTACTCTTACTATCCGATAAAAATCGGACAGGAGGTTGTTTTGTTCTTTGACAACAGAGACAATTCATCCACTTTCGGACCGGAAGTGGTATGATTTGTGGTAGGCAAAGCTTGTGACGAGTCAGTAAATTCATCTGCCGTAATTACGCCTCAGGCGTAAGGAGGCGGATTGATTAGTTTTTTATCCGAGAGTTTGATTCTGGCTCAGAACGAACGCTGGCAGCGTGGATTAGGCATGCAAGTCGAACGAGAATTCGCGGATTCAAGCCGCAAGGCGAGAATTTGCGGAGGAGAGTGGCGGAAGGGTGAGTAATGCGTGGGTAATTTGCCTTTAAGTTGAGTACAACCCGCCGAAAGGCAGGCTAATACTGAATGTGATCGTCCGCCGCATGGCGGATTATTTAAAGCCGGGGACCCGCAAGGGCCTGGCGCTTTAAGAGAAACCCATGTCCTATCAGCTTGTTGGTGAGGTAACGGCCCACCAAGGCAATGACGGGTAGCTGGTCTGAGAGGATGGTCAGCCACACTGGGACTGAGACACTGCCCAGACTCCTACGGGAGGCTGCAGTCGAGGATCATTTGCAATGGGCGCAAGCCTGACAATGCGACGCTGCGTGGAGGATGAAGGCCTTCGGGTTGTAAACTCCTGTCATTCGGGAACAATATCGGGCGGATTAATACTCCGGCCGGTTGATGGTACCGGAAGAGGAAGTCACGGCTAACTCTGTGCCAGCAGCCGCGGTGATACAGAGGTGGCTAGCGTTGTTCGGATTTACTGGGCGTAAAGGATGCGTAGGTGGCTTTGTGTGTCAGATGTGAAATTTCATTGCTTAACGATGAAAGTGCATTTGAAACTGCGGAGCTTGAGTACAGGAGAGGAGCATGGAATTCTTGGTGTAGCGGTGAAATGCGTAGATATCAAGAAGAACACCGGAGGCGAAGGCGATGCTCTAGACTGATACTGACACTGAGGCATGAAAGCTGGGGGAGCAAACAGGATTAGATACCCTGGTAGTCCCAGCCTTAAACGGTGTACACTTGGTGTGGGAGGAATTGACCCCTTCTGCGCCGCAGCTAACGCGTTAAGTGTACCGCCTGGGGAGTACGGCCGCAAGGTTAAAACTCAAAGAAATTGACGGGGGCCCGCACAAGCGGAGGAGCATGTGGCTCAATTCGATGCAACGCGAAGAACCTTACCAGGACTTGACATGCAACTGCACATCCCGTGAAAGTGGGATTCCTTCGAGGGTGTTGCACAGGTGCTGCATGGCTGTCGTCAGTTCGTGCCGTGAGGTGTTGGGTTAAGTCCCGCAACGAACGCAACCCTTGTGGTTAGTTGCTACTGCCGGTGATGAATCGGCAGGCACTCTAGCCAGACTGCCCGTTTTGGGAGGAAGGTGGGGATGACGTCAAGTCAGTATGGCCTTTATGTCCTGGGCTGCACACGTGCTACAATGGCCGGTACAGAGGGATGCAAGACCGCGAGGTGGAGCAAATCCCCGAAAACCGGCCCCAGTTCAGATTGAAGTCTGCAACTCGACTTCATGAAGTTGGATTCGCTAGTAATGGCGCATCAGCTACGGCGCCGTGAATACGTTCCCGGGCCTTGTACACACCGCCCGTCACATCATGAAAGCTGTCTGCACCAGACGTCATTGATCCAACCCGCAAGGGAGGAAGATGCCAAAGGTGTGGGGAGTGATTGGGATGAAGTCGTAACAAGGTAGCCGTAGGGGAACCTGCGGCTGGATCACCTCCTTTCTAAGGAGTATCCGAGGGGATCGTCTCGCAAGGGATGAAACCTGAAGAGAGGTCAAATCAGTCGTATGACTGAAGAAACAGATCAAGCTATGCCGAAGCAAATCATACCATTTCCTGTTCGAAAGCAACGGGGATTGTCTTCTGTTATTTACCGCCGGCGTCCCGCCAGCGGCGGGTGCCCTGCGGCGCGATATGCGGCGGCGATTGTGCAACCTGCGCGGCAGGTTTCATGAGCCGGGACAAAATGGAATTTTTGATTTAGGATTTGCGATTTTCGATTTAATGTAAGAACTTGCATGGAATCGATGGAAAAATCGGCAATCGGCGTTCTTCCGCCGGAAACGGATCCGCCAGTGGCGGAAAAATCGAAAATGCCAAAGGGGGGCATAGCTCAGCTGGCAGAGCACGAGCTTTGCAAGCTCGGGGTCACCGGTTCAAACCCGGTTGCCTCCATGCCAATTCGCTCCGCGAATTGGAGGTTCGGAATGCGAACATGAATTCGCTGTTTCGGAGTTCGGATTTCGTGCTTCAGTTTTTCTGTCAGGGGCGTGTAGCTCAGCTGGTTAGAGCGCGTCCCTGATAAGGACGAGGTCCCTGGTTCAACTCCAGGCACGCCCACTCTGATGAAAAAGTGAAGTTCGAAGTCCTGAATCCGGAAATTTCTGGATTTTGGATTTCCCGCGGAAGCGGGTGTGAGAGTTTGTTCTTTGAAAATTTAATTGGGTAGATAAAAGTACAACCTGCTTGTGCTCAGGAAAAGGCATGGCTCCGTCTTCGGGCGGGGCGATTGACCGTTTTTTTGGTCAAGTTTTCAAGGGCGCACAATGGATGCCTTGGCATCAGAGGGCGAAGAAGGACGTGGTAAGCTGCGTTAAGCTTCGGGGAGCGGCAAACACGCTTTGATCCGGAGATTTCCGAATGGGGAAACCCGTGCTGGGTAATGCCGGCACACTGGAGTCTGAATCAAATAGGGCTTCAGAGCGACACCAGGTGAAGTGAAACATCTCAGTAACCTGAGGAAAAGAAAACAACCGTGATTCCGTCAGTAGTGGCGAGCGAAAGCGGAACAGCCTAAACCGGCGTGCTTGCATGCCGGGGTTGCGGGACCTTGATATGGCATCGCAGTGGATAGCCGAATGATTTGGAATAGTCATCCAGAGAAGGTGAAAGACCTGTAAGCGAAATCCACGCGCGAGTCTAGAGGTATCCCAAGTAGAGCGGGCCACGTGAAACCCCGCTTGAATCCGGAGGGCCCACCCTCCAAGGCTAAATACCATCTGATGACCGATAGTGAACTAGTACCATGAGGGAAAGGTGAAAAGAACCCCTGATAGGGGAGTGAAATAGTACCTGAAATTGTGTGCTTACAAACTATGGTAGTCTTTGGGCCGCCGCAAGGCGGCCCGGGATGGCCGTTTGCCTTTTGCATAATGAGTCCGCGAGTTACGGTATGTGGCAAGGTTAATCTGCCTCTGGCAGAGGAGCCGCAGCGAAAGCGAGTGCGAAATGCGCGATTGAGTCGCATGCCGTAGACCCGAAACCGGGTGAGCTACCCATGGCCAGGCTGAATCTTCCGTAACAGGAAGTGGAGGGCCGAACTAGTGAGTGTTGAAAAACTCTTGGATGAGCTGTGGGTGGGAGCGAAAGACTTATCAAACTCGGTGATAGCTGGTTCTCTTCGAAATAGCTTTAGGGCTAGCCTGCGCGAATGCTCGCAGCGGCGGTAGAGCACTGAATGGTCTAGGGTCCTTACCGGGATACCGAACGCCAATCAAACTCCGAATGCTGTTGCAGTCACGCGCGGAGTCAGACTGTGGGGGCTAAGCTTCATAGTCGAAAGGAAAACAGTCCAGCCCGCCGGCTAAGGCCCCAAAAGTTGGTTAAGTGACTAAGGATGTTGGATTACTAAGACAGCTAGGATGTTGGCTTAGAGGCAGCCATCATTTAAACAGTGCGTAACAGCTGACTAGTCGAGTGATTCTGCGCCGAAAATGATCGGGACTAAACCAACTGCCGAAGCCGCGGATTTTGAGATGTCAAATCTCAGATTTGAAATTTCAAATTGGTAGAAGAGCGTTCCATCAGGGGTGAAGCGCAAGGGAAACCGAACGTGGACCGGATGGAAGTGATCATGCGGACATAAGTAACGAAAATTCCGATGAAAATTCGGAACGCCGTAATCCTGAGATTTCCTGGGGAAGGTTCGTCCGCCCAGGGTTAGTCGGCCCCTTAGTTGAGGCCGAAAGGCGTAAATGATGGGAAACAGGTTCAATATTCCTGTACCGCCTGTCTGGCGCTTGAGCAATGGAGTGACGCAGTAAGCTAAATCAGCCATCGATTGGAAATGATGGTCCAAGTCATGAGAGGGTTCCGGCCGGAAAATCCACCGGGACTTCACCTTGAGTGATGATGGGACGTTGACCCGATGAGGGGAGACGGATTGATTGATGCCGCGCTGACAAGAAATAACTTCTAGCGAGTCAGACGGGCGACCGTATTCAAACCGACACAGGTGGGATGGTAGAAAATACCAAGGCGCGCGAGAGAAACCTCGTTAAGGAACTCGGCAAAATTGCCCCGTAACTTCGGAAAAAGGGGTCCTTTTCATGGTGATCGCAAGAAAGCCGCGAGAAGGTGCAATCAAAAGGCCCAGGCGACTGTTTAACAAAAACACAGCACTCTGCTAACTCTTTAAGAGGATGTATAGGGTGTGACACGTGACCAATGCCGAAAGGTTAAGGTAAGAGGTCAGCCCGCCGCAAGGCGGGCAAAGCTTTGAACCGAAGCCCCGGTGAATGTCGGCCGTAACTATAACGGTCCTAAGGTAGCGAAATTCCTTGGCGGGTAAGTTCCGTCCTGCACGAATCGTGTAACGATCTGGGCACTGTCTCAACGAG
>JAQUQV010000051.1 GCA_028715905.1 Kiritimatiellia bacterium | reverse complement strand
ATGGTCTTGTCCCGCCTTCCGGGCCTGCCCGTAGCGGGCAAAGCCTTCCAAATCTTGCTTCTGTTGCCCTCTAAACCGCACTCCTCTCGCCTTTTATCACTCTCCGGCTTTCTTGACGCGGCCCTGACACCAGAGGAAACGCCGGCAATTTTAAACCATGGCTTGACGTGTCAATCAACTCATACCAGAGGAAACGCCGGTAAATGTCAATGGCGGTCGGAATAAAACGGGGATGACAGAGACAGAGCAATAATAAATAGGAGTATTCCTTCTCTCTTGCCAAAGTCTCAAATTTATGGTCAATAAATTCTAAATATTAATGATAAAGGAATCCGGATTCCACCCGCCGTTTTTTTACCACGCGCACTTTATTTTGTTTCTTTGTCTTTACGCAGGACTGAGTCCGGCGAATTCCGGACGAAGCCCTTGCAGTAAGAATAATTTTGCGCAAAAATGGCTTATTGGATTAAGAGCTGAGTAATATATACCGTGTAATATTTACTTGCATGGTTTATATGGAGGACTCATGGAAGCGCCGGTATTCAAGCGTCTGTTATCACCGCCGGTTGGCCGGCATTCTTTTTTCCTCTTCGGCCCGAGACAAACCGGCAAGACCACCTTGATTGAAGGCCTGTTGGATGCGCGCACGACGGGCTGGGAAGTTTTCGCGGAGATTATCCCCAAAGCGAATAATGCGCGAAAATCGTGCAATATTCGGGCATGAAAACGGATCATTCCATCGGCGATGAGAAGACGATTTGCCGGCAAGTTGTTACCGGAACTGTTTTTCGCTTGCAATCCGCCGGCGGATAAGCACAATGTCCTTTCCGTCAATAAGCGCCGGAGCCTACCGGTTTCCGGTTGAGCGCGCGGCGCGCATTGCTCTGGCCGAGATTTTGAGCGCTTTGCGCCTTAACGCGGATTTGCAAAAGGTCGTTATTGTCTGTTTTGACCGCCGGACTTATGACTGTTATGAGCGGGCGCTGGCGGAAACGATGAAGCGAGGCGGCCATGGGCGAAGGCAGTAAGAAAAAAAGTTCGGGTGGTTCGGGAGGCTCTAACATGAATAAAAAAATGATATTTGCTCTGGTTCTTTTCGCATTAACCGTGGTCGTACTGCTATTCAGCGGTTTAACCCCCCGCGTCAGCATAGATCTTATCGTTACCTCGTTTTCGGTCTACAAATCAGTGGCTTTCCTCGGATTTACTCTGATGGGAGTCATTATCGGCCTCCTGCTTAAATAATTTCTGATATGGGAGCGTCCGGGTCTGGCGCTTAGCCGGCCGGTCTTCGGAACCGCCGTGTCCGGTCATCTTCAAGATTCAGCCTGTTTGCCCGGATGTTGAATGGATTTCCGGTAACCATTAAGCCATCTGCAGAAGAGTTGACAGGATAAAAAAGTATCCTGTAATCCTGTCGATTCTTTTCTGCGGATTGCTAAATAGATACGGTTTCCGCCGCCGGCGGACGAAACACATTGAAACGATTGCTTATGGATGAAACGGTCAATACTGAAATTGAACAGACGCTGAAGGCGCTGGCCGGGGTTCTGCCCTCCAAGGGCCGGGTATTGATCATCCCGCATGATTATCCCGACCCGGACGCCCTCGCTTCGGCGGCCGCCCTGCAGCTGCTTCTGGCGAAACATTATCATCTTCACGGCCAGATTATTTTCAGCGGCATTGTTTCGCGCGCTGAAAACCGGGAGGTTGTCCGGCATTGCAAGTACAGATTTATACCCCTGCAGCAGTGGCATCCCGGCAAAAAGAAATGCCCGGCAATATTTGTTGACACAACTCCCTGGCACGGCAACGTAACCATGCCCGCGGGCATTAATCCGATTGCCGTGTTTGACCACCACCATCACGGCAAATATACGGCGCCGGCCGGCATGTTCATTGACATCAAGCCGGCCTTTGGCGCAACGAGCACCCGTTTCTGGGAATGTCTGCGGGCGGCAAATATTCCCATCCCCAAGTGGCTGGCCGCCATCATGGCTTACGCCATCACCACCGAAACTTTTGATTTTATCCGCCACGTTTCGGAACGGGATATCACGGCCTACACCGCCCTTCTCAACCAATGCAGCGTAAGAACTCTGGGACAGATTAAAAACGCGCCCCTTTCGCGCACTTATTACGGCTACCTCGCCGAGGCCGTGTCCAACGCGCAGACTTACGGGCGAGCGGCCTGGACCCATCTGGCGAGCGTGAAACAGCCGGAAATTGTCGCTGAAATAGCCGACCTGTTATTGCGCATGGAACGGATTACGCGGGCCTTCTGCACCGGCTTTACCGACGACCGCCTGGTCGTTTCCGTCCGCAGCAAGACGGCCGGCCTGCATTGCGGCCGTCTGCTGCGCTCCGTGATTGGCAAAAAAAACGGATCGGCGGGCGGGCACGAACAGGCGGCGGCCGGTTTTATGGACATTTCTTCCCTGCCCGCAACGGAACGCATTCAGTTGCGGGATGCGCTTGAGGCTAAAATGCTGGCCAGGCTGGAAGGCCGGATCAGCGCCACCGCCCGGCCTTTGCTTCTGGCGGAAGACCAGGCCGCCCGCTCCGTTTGAAAGCGCGTTTCTCCCCTCCTACGGCAGGAATTCCATGAGCCAGATGGAGCGAAAACCCCTGCGGCAAGCCGCAGGGGTTTTCACTCGCCGGCCTGAACGGGCGTATCCGCCAACTCAAAATCAATGAAAATATCCTCGTGCGCGCCGCCGAAGCCAGCCGGAAGTTCCGGCATGACATTGACGGATTCCAGCGCCTGCATGACCGATTCATCCATCTGCCGGTTGCCGGAGGGCCGCACGATTCTTTTGGCGGCGACCCGGCCGCCGCGCTGGATGCGGATTTCCGCCCTGGTTACGAGGCCTTTCACTCCGATGAGCGAACTGGGCTGCTGCCAGGCCGCATACATGATGTTATAAACCTGTTTGTAATACCAGGCATAAGGATGTTGAATCCCGCCGGCGCCGGTTCCCGTTCCGGGGCCGGCTCCGGCCGGGGACGTTACGGCGGAGTCAATGCCGGCGCTTAATGCTCTTTTCAGTTCGTTTTCAGACATTTTTTTCGCCGGAGCGGTTTTTACCGGACGTCTGACGAGCTTCCGGCTTACCTCCACCTGTCCCTTTTTTTTCCGGGCCGGCTCGGGAAAAGCGTCGTCATCCCGGACGTTTGCCGCCGCGGCCACCGTCGGCGCTCCCCCGCCTCCGGCCGGGGAGGAGACAGCGCCCACCTGCAGATCAATAAAAGGGGAAATATTGCGGGCGTCAAGCCGGTGGCATGAGATAAAGGAACGGATAACGAGGAAAATCAGCAGCGCCAGATGAACCGCAATACTGATGACGCCCTTTTTTTTCAATTCCCCGTTCATCAGAACTCATTTTTTCTTTTCCTGTCCGTGAGCGGCCGGCAGGTCATGTTTGACGTTTATGCCCAGCTTGGAGACGCCGGTTTTTTTTACGGCGTCCATCACGGTTACCACATGCTGGAATTTAACGTCCCGGTCGGCTTCAATCATGACCGGTTGATTCTGCGGGTCGGGCAGGCGCGCGCGCAGGCGGCTTTCCAGCGCTTCTTCGGAGACGGCCTGCCCGTCCACGTAAATCGTTCCGCCGGCGTCAAGCTGGATCTGGAGAATTTCCTCGGGGCGCGGCGCCGTTTCCTTTAATCCGGCCTTCGGCAGGTTGATTCTTATCTGGGATTTAATCAGGAAAGGAGTCATGACCATGAAGATGATCAGGAGCACGAGGGCCACATCAATCAGGGGGATCATATTGATATCCGCCATGATGCGGTATTTTCCGTTCTTGGGGGCGATGGTCACGGCGTATTACCCGTCCTTTGCAGTTCCTCAATAATTTCGTACGCGGCCAGGTCAATTTCCTGCGTCATCCGCTGAATCTTGTGCACGCAGTAATTGTAAAACATGACTGCCGGGATGGCCACCAGCAGGCCGAAGGCAGTGGCGATCAGCGCTTCCGCTATTCCGGCCGATACGACTTCCGGGCCGCCGCCGGAGTGAATGGCGATATCCTGGAAAGACTTGATGATGCCCAGCACCGTGCCGAGCAGTCCGATAAACGGGGCGGTGCTGCCGACTGTGCCCAGAATCGGCACATAAGTTTCCAGCCGGTTTATTTCCGCCTGCAGGGCGTGCTGGCCGGCGCGTTCCATCGCCTCCCGGCCGCCGCCGCGCATGATGACCGCCGCCATGACGTTGGCTGCGGGCTGTGAAAAACGGCGGCAATATTCCAGCGCCGCCGGCAGGCCGTGCGACCTGGTTATTTTCAGAAGATTGGCGGCCAGGGCCGCCGCGTTCAGTCTCGCCCGGCGTAAAACGGAAAAACGGTCCAAAATGATCGTCAGGGAAATGACGGACATGATTGCCAGCACGCTGATAATCGGCCAGCTGTTCAAGAGCATTTCGCGAAACGTGAATCCACCCATGTCAAACTCCGTAAAGATTATTTGTTTACAAACCTCAAATTGCAGACATTACATGATATCATCCCCGCCCGTCAATCCGGTTTGTTGGCCGGGCCGGCAAAAAAAATATGAAAAAAATCTTGCGGGGAGGGGCGGTTATTGTCATATTCATCCGCTTTTGAAAAGAAAGAAGGGAAAATGAAACGCCACATTGAAATCACGCGCGTGCGCAACGTCGGCATTATGGCGCACATTGACGCCGGCAAAACGACGGTCAGCGAGCGGCTCCTCTTTTACTGCGGCAAAACGCACAAGGTCGGCGAGGTGCACGAAGGCATGGCCACCATGGACTGGATGGACCAGGAACGCGAGCGCGGCATCACCATCGCCTCGGCGGCCACCACCCTGCCCTGGAAGGGACATGATATAACCCTCATTGACACTCCCGGCCACGTTGATTTCACCGCCGAGGTTGAGCGCAGCCTGCGCGTGCTGGACGGCGCCGTGGCTCTTTTTTGCGCGGTCGGCGGCGTCCAGCCGCAGTCCGAACAGGTCTGGAAACAGAGCGAGAAATACGGCGTTCCCAAAATCGCCTTCGTGAACAAAATGGACCGGACCGGCGCCGATTTTTTCAAGGTCCTCAAAAAAATCCAGGAGGAGCTCGGCGCCAACGCCGTGCCGGTGGTGGTGCCGATCGGCAAGGAGGAGCATTTTGAGGGAGTCATTGATCTCATCGCAATGAAGGCGGTTTATTACGCTGATGAAGACCTGGGCCGGACTTTTCATGAAACCGATATTCCTTCCGACAAACTGGCCAAGGCGCGCAAATGGCGCGCAAACCTGGTGGAAAAATGCGCCGAGCAGTGCGATGTTCTCCTGGAAAAATTCCTCGCCGGCCAGGATTTATCCGAAGCCGAGATTCTCTCAATCATCCGCAAGGCCACAATCGCCCGCCGCGTGGTGCCGGTCTATTGCGGGTCCGCTTTTAAAAACAAGGGTATCCAGCGCCTGTTGGACGGCATAGTTCGTTTCCTGCCCTCGCCTGTTGATGATCCGCCGGTGGAAGGCTTCCGCGACGCCTCAAAGCAGACCGTTTGCAAGCGTCTGCCCCAGGACGACGAAAAATTTTCCGCCGTCGTTTTTAAAATCGTCTCCGACAAGCACGCCGGCAAGCTGACTTATATCAGGATTTATTCCGGGACGATCAAGTCCGGCGCGACCGTCCTGAACAGCACCCAGGATATCAAACAGCGCGTCGGGCGGTTGCTGCGCATTCACGCAAACCGGCAGGAAGGCATTGAATACGCCTTTGCCGGGGACATTGTCGCCGCGGTGGGTATCGGCGAGGCGCGCACCGGCGACACTCTCTGCGACGAAAACGACCCGATCATCCTTGAGGCCATTGAATTTCCGGCGCCGGTCATGTCGGTCAGCATCCGCACCGAGAGCCGCCTGGAGAGCGAAAAACTCTCCGGGGCGCTCTATCGCCTGGCGGAGGAAGACCCGACTTTCCTGGTGAAGCTTGACCAGGAGACAAAGGAAACGGTCATATCCGGCATGGGCGAACTGCATCTTGAGATCCTGGTTGAAAGGCTGCGGCGCGAATTCGGGGTCGCGGCAACGGTCGGGAAACCGGAGGTGGCTTTCCGCGAAACCGGGACCGTGGTCTCCGAGGGATATTACAAACACGTCAAACAGAGCGGCGGGCGTGGACAGTACGCCCACGTCTGCCTGCGTCTGGAGCCGCTGGATACCGGCGTCGGATTTGAGTTTGTAAACGAAATCCGCAGCGGCCATATTCCGGCGGAGTATATTCCGGCCGTTGAAAAGGGCGTCATCAAGGCCATGCAGAAGGGGCCGTTCGCAAAATTCCCGGTGGTGGATATGCGCGTCACGCTGTTTGACGGCTCGTTTCACGAGGTTGATTCCAACGACCACGCTTTCCAGGAGGCGGGCCGCGCCTGTTTTAACGAGGTGTTTCTGAAATGCCAGCCAGAATTAATTGAACCGGTCATGTCGCTTGAAGTAACCACGCCGGAGGAGTTTGTCGGGCCGATTACAGGCAGCGTCTGCCAGCGGCGCGGCCGCATTGACTCCATGGAAATGCAGGGGACCAACCGCGTCATTACCGGGATGGCGCCATTGAGCGAGATGTTCGGTTATGCGAACGTCATCCGCACCGTCAGCCAGGGCCGCGCATTTTATACCATGCATTTTGAGCGCTACGAGGCCGTGCCGTTTGCGCTGGCCGAGGAAATCGTCAAACAACGCCGCCGGCCGGCGGGGAAAAAATAGGGCCGTCAATCCCGCAAGGGTTCAGTAATGCTGCGCTGTTTCGCGCGCAAACTCGTAGATCTGCCGCGAAAGCTCTTTCATCACGCGCTCCGCTTCCTCCCTCGTGCTGTTTCTGCTCATGATGCAGAGCAGGTAGGGCGCGCCAGGAAGGCAGACAATGCCGCAATCATGGAATTCGCCGCAGCCGGCGTTAAAGCCTACCTTGTTGGCCACCTTGACTTTGCCCGGCAATCCCGCGCGAATCTGGCTGTCGTAACAAGTGTCGGCCATCAGAGCCAGGATTAATTGCGATGACGGCCGGGAGAGATAGCCGGCAAGATAAAGGTCGCGCAGAATATTGGCGTATTCCCTGGGAGAGGCCGGCGGCAGAAAATTGGCGGGCTGGCCGGGCGGCGCCGGCCGGGCGCCCATGGCCAGGAGCGTTTCCTGGAATTCATCGGCCTTGAAAAGGCGGCCGAGCGCGGCGGAGGAGGCATTATCGGAATGCCTGATCAGCCGTTCCAGAAGTTCGCGCACGGTCAAATCATCCCCGGCGCGGTTTAATTCCGGGAAAAGAGTGGCCGTATCCAGGTCCGCCGCGCTCAATTTAACTTTATCGGCCAGACTCAATTCCCGGCGTTCAATTTTTTTCAGGACGGTTGCCGCCACCGCCACCTTGAGAAGGCTCCACTGGTTACAGGGTTCATTCTCGTTGATTCCAAACCGGGCGCCGGAATTCAGGTTTTCAAAATAAACGCCGTAGCGGCCCCGCACGGAAGCGCCGGCCAGATAGTTGATCAGCCGGCTTTTTATTTCTCCGGTTGGCGCCGGCGCCGAACGGCGGGCGAGATGTTTTTCAAGATTATTCCAGGCGACCGCGCGGCCGGGGGGGATATTTTCCCCGGATTGTTCCGGGGGCGCGCCAGGACGGCAGCCCGCCGCCAGCAGGCAAACGCCGCCGATAAAAAAAATTGTCCGGATAATTTTTCGTCTCATTTTTAATTGAGCGTGGAAAACGCCGCCAGCAGGAAATAGAGGAGCAATTCCGTCATTTCGCCCGTGAAACCCAGCAAGTCTCCGGTGGCGCCGCCGAAGGCGCGTTTCATCCAGCGCATGATCAGCAGCCCGGCGATAAGCGCGCCGGCGGCGGCCGGCAAGCCGGCGCTTCCCGCGCACAGCAAGCAGAATAAAACGGCCGTTACGGCGGCAGCCAGGAAATGCTTTCGTTTGGCCCCGTTGAAAAAAGCCGCGGCCTTGCCGCCTTCCGCGCGGGCGTACGGCAGGTATACGGCTATAAAAACCATCGCGGTCCTGGAAAGAATCACCGGCAGGACGATCCAGCGCCAGCAACCAACCGCGCACAGTCTTTCCAAAGCGGCCGCCTTAATAAGAAGCGCCAGGACGATTGCCGCCGCGCCGAAAGCGCCGATGTGCGGATCTTTCATGATTGCCAGCCGCCGTTCCCGTTCCGGAGCGGCGAAACAAGCGTCAATCGTATCGCTCAGACCGTCCAGATGCAACGCGCGCGTCAGCCACACCAGGCCGGCCACGCCGGCCACCGCCGCGCCGGCCGGCCAGTTGAGCTGGCCGCCCAGCAGCCAGGCGGCCGCCGCGACCGCCCCGCCGAGCAGCGCGCCGACCAGGGGGAAAAAATAAAGCGCATCGGCCGGCCGTTCCGTTTCCGGTCCCGGAACCGGCAGAATGGTCAGAGTCCGGATTGCGGTGATAAAGTTTTTTATCATATCCAAAGCGGGTATGCCCGCAACCCAAATAAAAGAAAGATGTTTTCTTGTTTTTCTTCGCCGTTCCGCAAGTTTAAGTTGCAACTAAATCCATGCATAGGAATTTCAAACTTGCCGCAAAAGAGCGCAAAATCGTGGGTAGGAGCCGAACCCCTGTTCGGCGATGCATCTGGTGTTTGGAATCGCCGCATGGGGATGCGGCTCCTACGTCTAAAAATAAAAATTTTTACGCGCCCGGCGCGATGCCGGCTTCGGCAAAAGTCGCCATTTCGTTGTAGACCGCGAGGGCGTCTTCCATGATTTGCATGGCAATCGCCGCGCCGGTCCCTTCGCCCAGCCGCATGTCAAGGCTGATAAGCGGCCGCAATTTTTCCTTTTCAAAAAAAAGGCGGTGCCCTGATTCCGCGCTGAGATGGGCAAAAAAGAGATAATCCCTGACGGCCGGGCAAATCCTGATCGCCGCGAGCGCGCCGGCGCCGGAAATAAATCCGTCCACCGCAACCGGCCGGGAACGGGCCGCCGCGCCGAGGCACAGGCCGCAGATTCCCGCGATTTCAAGGCCGCCGAGCGCGGCCAAAGTTTCCAGCGCGCTGCCGCACCGCTCCCGATTAACAGCCAAAGCGGCCGCGACGATCTCCGCCTTCTTCCGCACGCCCGCTTCATCCAAGCCGGTGCCCGGTCCGACCAGTTTATCCGCCGGCAGGTTGAGATAGGCCGCAAAGAGCGCCGTGGCGGGCGTGGTATTGCCAATGCCCATTTCACCGGTCGCCAGCACGGCAACATCCTGTTCAAACGCAATTTCGGCCCGGTTTATGCCGACGGTTATGGCCTGCAAGGCCTCATGAACTGCCATGGCCGGGCCCCTGGCGATATTGCCCGCTCCGCGGCGGACATTTTGCCGGACGAGGCCGGGCAATTGTCCGGGGTCGCATGCCATGCCAACGTCAATCACCTCAACTTCCGCGCCGGCGCGGCGGCCGAGCACGTTAATGGCCGCTTTTCCGGCAATGAAATTGTGCACCATGGCCAGCGTTACCTCCTGGGGATAAGCGCTGACGCTTTCGCGGACCACGCCGTGGTCGCCGACGAAAATGCAGACGCGGCGTTTGCCCATAGCAGGTTTTTCGCCGCCGATTATAACCGCAAGCCGCGCGGCGATTTCCTCCAGGAAACCCAGACTGCGTTTTGGTTTGGCGAGATTATCAAGCCGCTCGTAAGCGCGGGCGATCAAATCCCCCCGCAATGGCTTGATGTTACGGATGGTTTCTTCAAATAATGACTGATTATTCTGCATATTTGTCTTTATGCCCCTTGAGAATCAGCGGCAATCCGGCCGTCATCAGCACGACCGTATCGGCGGCGGCCGCCAGGTCCTGGTTCAAACGTCCGGCCAGGTCGCGGAATTGCCGGCCGGCCGCGTTGTCCGGCACGATTCCCAAACCGACTTCGTTGCTGACCATGATCAAGCTCTTTTTAGCGGTTTTCAACGCTTTCAGCAATTCCTTTTTCCGCCCGGCAAAAGATTCCAATCCCTCTCTGAAAATCACGTTGTTAAGCCAGAGCGTGAAGCAATCAACGAGGAGCACGTCGCGCGCCGGGCAAAGGCGGGGCGTCTGCCTGATCAGACGGGCTATTTCCAACGGCTCTTCCGCGCAGGCCCAGCGCCGGGAGCGGCTTTTTTTATGCGCCGCGATCCGCGCGGCCATTTCATCATCAAAGGCCTCGGCGGTGGCGATATAGAGCGGCCGGCGCCAGTTTTGTTCGGCAAGTTTCAGGGCGTAACTGCTTTTGCCGCTGCGCGCGCCCCCCAATATCAGTATCCGCGATATTTTTCCGTCTTGAGCCATGGGAAAATCAATAGGCAAAAAACCCCAGGATAATCATCGCCGTTCCCAGGGCGGCGCCTGAAAATCCGATAATGTATCCGGCCGGTCCGCCGGCTCTGGCGCGTTTTACGATCCGGCCGAACAGGTAAGGGCTCCAGATCAGCGCCATGCCCGCCGCCGCCACCAGGTAGGCGAAGGAAGTCATCAGGAGCCGGGCGGAAGAGGGATGCATAAAGGCCGTCTTGAGAATCCAGAACGGGATTAAGAGAAAAAGCCCCCCCAGCGCCCTGACGGAAAGCAGTTCGTCCATGAAAATGACCACGATTGCGAATGCCGCCGGCGCCGCAACGAACACGAGCGGGCGATAAGCTTCAATCCATGAAAAACCTTCCGAGAGCAGGAGATACGCGATGAGGGTAATATCAACGGCGGTCAATGCTATTCCCGGCAGGCGGTTTCTGGGAAACGCCGCCAGCCGGCCGTTGGTTGCCTGCGGGAAACACAGCCACGCCAGGAAAAAAACAAGCAAAACCGACCCGGTTACAACGGCTGAAACGGTTAATGACGATATTTCCGGCATTTTTTTGCTGGCCCGCGCAGCGCGGACGGTCTTGCGCCGTCATATTATGACGGCCTGCAATCATTGTTGTTTGCGCGTCTTCCGCCCCTTGACCGGCGGATGGCAAGAAATAATTCATTTTTGCCGCCGAGACCGCGGAACAGAAACTGTTTGAGACGGCAAAGACTTTGCCATAAAAGAAAAATAAAAACAAGCAAGTCGTTGGGGGTTAATCATGTTGCGGCGCAAACCGGCCGCCGCGCGCCGGAAAGATTGCGGCGCGATCGGGCTTGACGAATTATTTTATCGTTATAATCTACGCAGACAACCGCGCGAAAAGAAAATTGCGTTTCAGAGCATCAGGAGAAAAAAATGAAAATAGAACTCAGGAAAAATTGCGCTTATGCCTTGCTCGTTCCCACCAGCATGGGTGTCCGCATTACGCCTCTGCGCGGCCAGCCCGTGCACAACAGCGAGACGTTTTTTATGCAGGCCACCAGCGCCGAAACCAACGTGGCCAGCGTCTCCGCCTCCCTGGGCCTGCCCGTCAAGGTTCTGACAACCTTTGTCAAGGACAGTCCGATCGCCAGGCTGATCAAGGATAATCTCGCCGGCCGGCACATGGCCTGCGAAGGCAAAGAAGTCAAACAGGGCGGCCCGTGGGGTTATCGCCACCAGTTTAACATCGCCGACAGCGGCTATGGCTCGCGCGGACCGCGCGTGCACAACGACCGCGCCGGAGAGGTCGGCCGCACCCTGAACGTGAATGATTTTGACCTGGAGCGGATTTTCGACGGGGAAGGCGTCCAGATCGTCCATCTCTCCGGCCTGATCGGCGCGCTCTCTCCCGAGACAAGCGTTTTTTGCCTTGAAATTGCCCGGGCCGCCAAAAAACACAACGCCCGCATTTCGTTTGATCTTAATTACCGCGCCTCTTTCTGGAAAAGCCGGGAGGATGAACTGCGCAAAATCTTTTCGGAAATAGCCGGTTTGGCCGATATCCTGGTCGGGAACGAGGAAGACTTCCAGCTTTGCCTCGGCGTGGAAGGACCGGAAGCGGGCGGCAAAGGGCTTGCTTCCAAGATAGAAGGTTTCAAGGGAATGATCGGCAGGGTAAAAAAAGCGTACCCGCAGGCGTCTGTTTTCGCCACCACCCTGCGCGAAGTGCTCAGCGCCAACCGCCACCTCTGGGGCGCCATCATGGCCGAGGGCGACAAATGGCACGTCGTGGAACCGCGTGAAATCACGGTGCTGGATCGGATCGGCGGCGGTGACGGGTTTGTGGGAGGCTTGCTCTATGCCATCCTGAAAGGGTGGGAGCCGGAGAAGTGGGTTCAGTTCGGCTGGGCAAGCGGCGCCCTGGCCACGACCCTGATGACCGATTACGCCTTACCCGCCGACGAGGAGCAGGTCTGGTCCATCTGGGAGGGCAATGCGCGCGTCCGGCGCTGATGCCGTTCCGTCAGACTCCCATGACGTACCGGCGCACGAAATTTTTCAAAGGCGCCAGCGCCCTGACTATCATTTCGCCCAGGGGGGAATAATAAACCCTGTAAAAAAGGGCCTTGCCCGGCGCGCTCTGCCGGTAAACATTGCCGGCAAAATTACGGAAACAGCTTAAAATTTCCTTCCGCGGAAATTGCGGCATATTGAGAACCGTGTCCCGGCGCCCGACAAAACACATTTCCGAATTGTTGCCGTTGATGAATCCTTCTTTCAGGCACACTTCGGCCAGTTTGGTGCCGGGGTACGGCTCAAACACTCCGATAATGACGCTGTCGGGCTGGATGCGCCGGTTCAGATCCACCGTTTCCCGGAAAATGGCCGGCGTTTCATAGGGGAAGCCGACGATGTTGAACGATTTGGTCTTCAAGCCGGCCAGCCGGCAGGCCGCAAAGGCCGCGGTAATCTGTTCGTTGGTCTGCCGCCGGCCGAGGACTTCCCGCCGGAATTGTTCACTGCCGTTCTCAATGCCGATGCTCACGCGGCGGCAGCCGGCTTTTTTCAGGAGTTGGCAGACGCCGTCATTCAGCGTTTCCGGCCGGGCGTTAATGTCAAAGGGAAACGAAAATTCCTGCGGATAACGGCGGCAGAATTCGTCAAAAAACGATTTTTGAGCGGTGAAACAGTCATCGTTGAAATAAAGAATTTTTACCCGGTAACGGCCGGCCACCTGCCGGATTTCCTCAAGCGCGCTTTCAACGGAGCGGAAACGGACGTACCGGCCGGGCTGTTTCCGGCGCAGGACATGGTTGCTGCAGAAGGTGCAGTCATAGGGGCACCCGCGCGAAAACATGAAAAGCGCCGTGTTGAAATCGGAGTCAACGATCTGCTGATAGTCAAAAAGCTCGCGGTCGGGAAAAGGCAGGGCGTCAAGGTTCTCAACAAACGGCCTGGTTTCGCTGCGGATTATTTCCCCGTCTTTTCTTTTGACCCAGAGGTTGCGGATGCCGGACGGGTCGTTGTTTTTTTCAAGAGCCTCCGCCAGCTCCAGCATGGGATATTCGCCTTCGCCGACGCAGACGGCGTCCAAGCCTTTAATTTCCCCCAGGCATTCCGGGGACAGGGTGGCGTGCTGTCCGCCGAGGATAGTGAAAGCCTTGAAGGGCTGCAGATCGCGGAAAAGCCGCCGGACATAATGATACTGGGGAGAGACGGCCGAAAAAGCGATGATATCCGGCTGCCAGGCGGCGATATCATGTTGGAGCGGCCGGGGATCGTATCGTCCGAAGAGGTAATGCAGGCGGGTTTGATGCCCGCGCGTTTTCAGCACGGCGCTGATCATTCCTATTCCGAACTGAAAGCTTCTGGCCCCGCCGCGGATATTGAGGTCGGGATAAACAAAAAGGATTTTCATCGGGGATTTATCCTTTAAGTTTCAAGTTTTTCCGCCTTTGCGGCATCCGGACGTCCCTTCCTGCGCGGCACGGCGGAATTTTTTTCAAGGGGAAAGCGCCCGGGATAAAACTGGTCATCCTCGCGCGGATTTTGCGAGACCGATGATTTCGGCAAACCCCTTCGGATCATGAATGGCGATTTCGGAAAGCATTTTGCGGTTCAGGGAAACTTTTGCCTTTGCCAGGCCCTCCATGAACCGGCTGTAATTGATGCCGTGCGGCCGGCAGGCGGCGTTCAGGCGCGCGATCCACAAACCGCGATAATCTCGTTTTTTGAGTTTGCGGTGGATGGTGGCCAGCGTCATGGCGCGGTCCACGGCCGCGGTTGCCTGGCGGAACAGCTTGCTGCGCGCGCCGGAAAATCCCTTTGCCGAGGCAAGACGGCGTTTTCTTCTCCGGCGCGAAGCAGGGGCGTTGGTGGCTCTGGGCATATCTTTTCCTTTGAGAGATTAAATCAGATGAACGAGCCGTTTTGTCTCGCTGGGGTGCAGGGTTGAGCCGCGGCGCGCGTGGCGCTTGCGTTTAGGCGATTTGGTTGTGAACAGATGTCCGCAGGCGGCGCCCTTGTGTCTGAGCTTTCCGGACGCTGTTTTGCGGAAACGTTTCGCAACCGCTTTTTTGGTCTTCATTTTCGGCATAACGGCCTTGCTCCCCGAAATGTTTTTTCCGATTGATCAATGCAAGAGCGTTTTTTATATGGAATCGGCGGAAATGTCCAGAAGTTTTTCAAAAAAAATCTCCCCCCGCTGTTATCACGCTTTGTAGAACTCCTATTTCAATGTATAGGAATTTCAAACTTGCCGCAAAAGAGCGCAAAATCGGGGGTAGGAGCCGAACCCCTGTTCGGCGATGCATCTGGTGTTTGGAATCGCCGCATGGGGATGCGGCTCCTACGTCTATCAAATACAGTTGCCGCTTTTGGCGGCCATTGGTTGCTCTGCGTTCTCTGCGCCTTTGCGGTTAATTGCACCGCCCGCTGCGCTGGAGACGCGGAGCGCGCCGAGATAAGGAGCGCCACCCCGCTGGCGCGATGATTCGCCTCGGCGGGGCGAGTTTCCTTTGGCAGAAGGCAGAAGGCAGAAGGCGGAAGGCAGAAGAAGAAAGGAAAAACAAAATGGCAACAGCGAAGAAAAACTGTTTTTTGGGCATGAATAATCCAAAATCCAAAACCGCAAATCAAAAATTGGTTGGGCGCAAAGCCCGTGCCGGAATATTCGCGCTGGCGGCGGCGTGTTTGCTCGCGGCCTGGAGCGGGCATGCGGCTGAAATGTTCGTGCCGAAGGCGGCCAAGCCGCCGGTATTGGATGGCAAGATCAGCGATGAGGAATGGAACGGCGCGGGAAAGTCGGGCAAATTCATGATCCTTGGCGATACCGCCAACGCGGCGGAGGAACAAACCGAGGCGTTTGTCATGCGCGATGACAAAAATCTCTACGTCGCGTTCCGTTGTCATGAGTCGCATGTTGACAAAATCAAGGCGGCCGTAAAAGAGAGAAACGGACCGGTATTGGGTGATGACGACGTGGAATTTTTCATGTGTGAGGGAGAAAATCCCGTAAATGGGTGGCATCGGGGACGCGTCTCAACTTATAACATTTGCCGGTTATGAAACTAACGACCCTTTCAGCTTCTCGCGTATCCGAGACAATCCTTTTTCCCGTTCGCAACGATCTTCAAAACGACGTATCGCCCGTCCGACTGCCGCATAGTCCATCCCACCCATCCGCTTGCCTAACTCGTTTAATGTCATACCGGTCGTCTGCCGCGCCAACCATAATATCAGATCGCGCCCCCAGTCGCCATGCCGATCACAAAAGTTTTTAAACTTCTCTCCCTTTTCGCACTCTACTTTCCGGATCACAACATCAAATTCCACTCGTTCCCGATAGGCCCGTTTCCCAGCCATCTCACGCCCCATCTGTCCTGCACGCCGTTTGACTCCCTCCAAAAATGCCGCCGAACCGATCGCCAGTAATCCTTTTGTACGACTCCATCCCGGCTCCATTACCCCCTGCCGGATATATCCCTCGATTCTTTCACGATAAGCACCGCGTGTATCCTTAGCGCCCTTCCCCGCCCTTGCCAACAATCTCCCCGTCTCAAGCCATCCCGCCTTTGTCCCATATCCCGCATACGCGTGATAAGAACTCCACCGATATTCACGCAGTATCCCCAACCAAGTCGCCACCTGCTCCGGTTCCGGCCGCTTCAATATTCCGGACCGCTCAGCCTTTCGCGTCTTTTTCCCCAATCCCAACTCCTTAATCCTGACCGGGTTTAAATGTATATAATCCAGCACCGCCAATGTCCACCCCGGCTCCACCACCTCAGACCGAAAACGTCCTTGAAACAACGGGCCCACCCGCCGGTATTTCCGGTTGTACCACACACTGTACGCCACGTTCAGCCAATGCACGGCTACGCTAAGATTGCCGTTCAATATCTCAATTAACAGATGATAATGGTTCGGCATCAGCACATAGCTGTGGACTATCAACCCGTAACGTTCTCTCATCGTCTCGACCAGCTCCAGCATGTGCTCCCGATCCCGATCCTCTTGATAGATTTCCAACCGCTCCAGTCCACGGCTCATCACATGCGCCCAGCCCTGCTCTATCTTAACTCGTGCTTGTCGGCTCATGTCCTCATCTCACCATACCCCACCTCTTCTTGTCAACTCCTTATTTGTTATATGTTGAGACGCGTCCCCGATTCCCTGAAGCCTATGACCATAGATGAAAAAAAATGCCGGCGCATCATTGACGGCGTCAAGCGCACGGGGCGCAAGGTCAGGGTGAGTTTCAATTACCGTTATTCTCCGCCGCGATCGCAGATCAAGGAAATC
>JAQUQV010000050.1 GCA_028715905.1 Kiritimatiellia bacterium | reverse complement strand
ACTTCGGATCAGGAGGTTGCAGGTTCGAACCCTGCCGGGCGCGTTCTCTTTCGCTTTAATATTCAACCAGTTACAGAAGATTGGATTCTCCGTTCCCCTTCCCTGTTTTTCCTTTCGGGGCTCCCAGATGGTTTCTGAAATGGGATATTCTTAATTGTTTCATCCGACTTTGAGCCATTGTTGGGGTGGAAGAATGAAAACTTATTCATCTCCTGCGCCTGGTATTCCTGCGACAAATGCCCGTAGGTTTGTTCAAGCATTTGGGTGGATGAATGACCAACCTGAAGCCTGAGCACATCCTTTGAAACGCCACTCATCATGCCGTGGCTACAAAAATAATGGCGCAGACCATGGCTGGTTAGAGAATATTGGATTGATAACGGCTGGTATGTCGGTCGCGTCAAGGAAGTGCCGGGCGTTTTCAGCCAGGGCAAAACCCTGAACGAACTGAAAAAGAATATTCAGGAAGCCTATCATTTGATGATGGAAAAGACATCAGAAAATGAATATAGCGAGAACGTCAAAGAAACTCTAGTACAGGTATGAAACGCCGCGAACTGGTTCGCAACCTGACGCGACAGGGATGTTTTTTGAAACGATCAGGTGGCGGACATGATATCTGGCATAATCCTAAAACCGGCCGTTCCGCCCCAGTACCGCGACATGCGGGTTAGACCAGGCTAATCCAAACGGCCGGCGGCTTCCGGCTGGTAAATAATTTTCATCACTTTCAGCCGCCGTAGCCCCGTCGGAACCTTCCATTCAATCGTATCGCCAACGCTATAGCCTATCAAAGCTGTTCCAATGGGAGCCAGTATGGAAATTTTATTGCCGGCGGCATCGGCCTCGTCCGGAAAAGTCAGGGTGTAGACCATGTCTTCGCGCGAATCCATGTCGCGCAACGACACTTGCGAATGCATGGTGATGACATGCCGGGGAATCTTATCGGACGGCACGATTATGGCGCGGGCTATTTCCTGCCGTAGCGACTGGAGATAGGGCGAATCCTTGTTTTCCGCTTTTTCCCTTTCCGACAGCATAACGAGCAGGCGATCATAATCATTCTGCGTAATATATATGTGTTTCATAAATTCCTTCCTCCCGGTTCAACATTCCTTTTTTTTCGCCGCATTTTTTCGTTTTTTCTGAAGTAATTTTAAAACCCCGGATTTGGCGCAGCACATAAATATGGTTTTATACCCGAATTTTGCACGATGAGCGCATTATATGAAAATTATACATTTTTTTAAATTGAAAACCAAGTTTAAATCGCAAACCAAGATAAACACGCGAAACACATTCCCCGGTCAACCGTTACCGCGCGAATGCGATGCGGAGACCGAGAGGCATTGGGCGGCGTGTGCGTCAAGAACGGCGCGTCACGGCTTGACCAGAAAATTATCAAACTGCCAGGTATTCCTTCCATAAGGCCGGGCAGGTTGATTATCCCTGGAAAAAGCGCGATAATTGACGAGTGGCGTCCAGGGAACAGGAATGGAAACAAATTTTCCCAGATAGGGCCGCGCCATGTCCAGGATTTCATCGCAAGGCAGGTCTTCGGGAAAACACAAACCTGCGGCAGGATTTTTCAACATCCAGAGCACGGCCGCCACAACCCCTATGCCAACCTGTATGGCGGTGGCATTTTGGTTGGGCAACAGCCGGCGCGCGCCCTTGATATCCAGAATGGATCCTGTCCACCAGGACTTATAAGCATGCCCCATTATGAGGGCGCCCATAATGTCTTCTCCGCGCCGGATGTCATCCCGCATGATTCGCCGTTCCGACTGGCGCTGATATCCCCGGCAGCGCAGCTCATGCAGGGAGGCCATGGTTTCGTTTGCCGGCAGGTAGATATAACAGACCGTGGGGCGATAGCGGACACCGCCGTTTTTTTTGCGGACGGTCAGCAGGTTTGAAATGGTGAATGATTCGCCGTGCACAATAACCATGCCCACATATTCGCGATGGGGCACCCATGAGCGCGCCAAGGTGCTGAGTCCCATCTGGGAAAGAACAATCTGATTCTGCGGTCCGTAACAGGGAATTGCGGCGTGCGGCGGCAGATGTTTTTCATGCGTGCCCCATCCGATTTCCACCGGCGCAACTGCTTCCTCCGCCAGCCCCCAGGGGTTCCATGTTCCCACGAATTCGTCGTTATTCTTCGGATTTACGGGCGTTTGCGTATCCTGCTCGCTGCAATGAACCGCTTTAACTCCCAGGCTCATGGCCAAAGAGGCAAACATCCTATTGGCGGCATAACGTTCAATTTTCGCCGCCCTGGCTCCGGCGATTGCCCCTTCCCTGAGCAGCCGTTTGGCAAGATCCAGAAGCCCGCGCCGGACAAAATGCGAGATCAATCCTGGGTTGGCGCCATGATCGAGCACGGCAGTGGCGCTGCCGCTGCCGCTCGGCCAAAAAGACTTCATCTCAAGAAGTTTTACATACTTTTGATACAATGATTTATTGGGATGCGGTTGATTGCGTGTCTTCGCCCCGGGCAACCAATCTTCAAGAGAGGCGTTAATGTAGAGAATATGATTTCTTGAAACCCAGGGAAGGATATCAAGACAGTCAACATTGCTGGACAGGTCCACTATCAATCCCCCCGGCGCCACGTTCCGGCCGAGCACGCGGATTAAGTTTTGCCGCGTCAGACGTTCCCGCCGAAACACGACGCCTTTCTGAATCCAGGGCTGAAGCGGTCCGCGCAAATCCTCTGCGTCAATGACCGTAATATTTTTTAAGGCAACGCGCGCGTGCCTGGCAAGCAGCGGCAGAAAACAGCGGCCGATCGTGCCGTAGCCCAGAAGCAATATTTTATTTTTGAAACAAATACGCATGTCAATTTACATCATTCAATCTGTTAAACCCGGCCCGCACGTTCCCCTGGCGGCGTTGCAGTTCAAATTCCGCCAGGAATTGCGCATACCACAGGTCATTTTTCAATGAAGCTGACTTGTCGTCCGCCTCTGTCCCTCCCGCTAACGCCTGGTTTTCCAGCGTCAGGACGGCGCTGAGTGTTTTGGAAGAAATCCAGCGGGCACTGGCGGACAACAGCCAGGCCAGCGCCCGAACCGAAGGCTCAACATGCTCCCGGCGGCGGATCAGATCAATCAGGAACTCCGCGGAATCCGGACATGCAATGCGGCCAATCGCCTTGATGGCTTCATCGCGCACCGCCGGATGCGGGTCGTGCCGGGCGTTATGTGAAAGCCAGGGCAGGGCAAAAGGATCCCTGATTTCTCCCAGCGCCCAAGCCGCCGCGCGGCGCACCTCCCGGCAGTTGTCGGTCAGCGCCGCCACCAGGAATGACATGGACCGCCGGTTTTTCATTTCCCCAAGCATCCGCGCCGCCTTCAGGCGGCCATCCGCGCGCGAATTTTTCAGCGCGCGGATGGCCAGCCACGTCGCCAGCGGCAAGTGCTGGTAGGAAATCATTTCCCGGTTGATTTTCAGTTTGTTTAACAGCATTTCCGTCTTCCTTCCCGCAAAACGGTTTGATTTTATTAAATAAAGCATTCTTGCCGCCCATGCAACTTTTTAGTTTCCACTTTATGTTTAAATTTTGAATGCGGCCATGCGGAAGCCTCAACTTATCCGGCGCGCGAGCGCATAGAATTCGCATGGGCGTAAAAAGGACTGGCATGGAAGCAATCAGCAATTTTTCGCCGGTTCCAAGATGCCGGAACGGCGTCAACGGCTTTTGCGGACAGCAGGCGGGATGAGTTCGGCGTGCGGGCACTTGTCTCGGCCGGTATATAAAAAAGCGCACATGGGAATTCCCGTGTAGGCCGACAGCAAATCCAGATGCCGGCCGGCGGGGAATCGTTTGCCGCGTTCCCATGCATTGACGGTAGTTATTGAAAAACCAAGGTCATAGGCAAACCTTTTAAGGGGAATACCGTGCATGCGCCGCCATTGGCGCAGGCGATGCGCCAATATGCGGTGCGAAAGGGGCATATAACTGGAGCGTGATTTTTTCGCCATCTTGATTTAGCTCCACGATCGCCTTTCCGGTTATGAATGGGACATTCATGAACGGGGGGGGCGGCAGACTATCAGGATTTCTTGGAAAGCTGTTGTTCCAGCCGGGCGAGGCGCTCTTCCATCCGGGCGATTTTTTCCTTGAGTTCCGGCAGACGCATCAGATGGGCGTGCGAGGCGGAAAACCTGTTATGGGGAATGGCCGGAGAGCCGAGCACGAAAGTGTTGGGAGGGACATCCTTGGTGACGCCGGCCTGGGCGCCCACAATCACATCGCTCCCGATCTCAAGATGGCCGACCACCCCGACCTGGCCGGCGAGAATCGTCCGCGCGCCTATCGAAGAACTGCCCGAAATGCCGACCTGGGCGACGATAACGCAGTTGTCACCGATGGTTACATTGTGCGCCACCTGGATCAGGTTATCCATCTTGACGCCGTTGCCGATGCGGGTCTGGCCGAAACGCGCGCGGTCAATCGTAACATTTGCCCCGATTTCCACGTCGTCGCCGATGACCACAATGCCGATTTGCGGTCTTTTCTTGCGGGTCGCCCCCTCCTGGACATAACCGAACCCGTCGCTGCCGATGACCGTGCCGTTATGAATAATGGCACGGTTCCCTATTCTTGTATACTCGCGGATGGTTACCTGCGGATAAAACTTGCAGTCCCCGCCGATGGACGAGCCGTGGCCGATATAACATCCGGCGCAGACAACGCAACGGTCCCCGATGACCACATCCGGCTCAATGACGCAATGGGGACCAACAAACACATCCCGCCCCAGCCGCGCAGTTTCGGCAACGACGGCGGAGGGATGCACGCCCGGCTTAAAAAACACCGGCGGCGGCGCAAACCACCGGGCCGCTTCGGCAAAGGCCTTGTCCGGCGATTTGACGCGGATCAGAGTGGCCGAACAGGGCCGTCCCCAGTCTTCAGCCACGATCACGGCCGTGGCCTTGGTCGCCGCCGCGGCGGCGACATAGCGCGAATTGGCGATAAACGCTAAATCGCCCGCGCCCGCTTCGCGGATCCCGGCCAGGCCGCGGATGACTGCTTCGGAATTGCCCTCAACCCGGCCTCCGAGCCGGCTGGCGATTTCGGCGACTGACAATGATTTTTTCACCTGGTTTCGCTTTTTTCTCCGACTTCCGTTTTCGCCGGTTCTTCCGTTCGGCCGGTCTCCGGCGCATTTTTATTCATAATGGCCATGATCGGCGCGGTAATATCCAGGGAAGAATTAAAGTACATGACGGCCTCCACGTTGTTCAGCGTTTTTCCGGAGCTGTCCAGGACAATATCAATTTTATGCTCGGCCGCGTAAGCCTGTATGACGCCGCGAATTTCGCCGACGATCCGCGACTGCATCTGGCGCATCTGGTCGGTGATTTCCTTCTTGTAAAGCTTGTCAAAATCCATCAGTTTTGCCTCGGACTCCCTCAGTTCGCCCAGCTTGTCTTCGGCTTCCTCTCTTTTCTTTTCGCGCGTTTTATCATTGAGCGACTTGTCGCGGCATTCGGCATTGAGCGCGTCAAACTCCGTTTTCAATTCCTTGACCCGGGCGAGAAAATCCTTGCGCTTGGCGTCAATATCCGCGCCGCGCGCCTTGAACTGGGCGTTGGCGGTTTTGGTTTTATGGTATCCATCAAACGCTTTTTCCATGTCAACGAACGCGATTTTCTGCTCGGCATGCGCCGTGCAGACAAAGGCCGCGAGCGCCGCCGCCAGCAAACTTTCCCTTATCGTTATCTTCATTCTTTACTCCTCTCCGCGTTTTTTAAAAACCGTATCCCAGCCAGAAATTAAACCGCGCCGAAGTCCGTTCCACATCGCCGCTGATTTCCAGCGGCCAGGCGTAATCCAGCCGGATCGGAAATCCGGGCACATCAATGCGCACGCCTATTCCGATATCTGAGCAGTAGTTTAACACATCAAAATCATAAGCGTCAAGCCAGACGTTGCCGATGTCGTAAAATCCGGCGAAACGGATCAGGTTGGGAACGACGGGAATGGTGTATTCCAGCGACCCGAGCGCGGCGGTTTTGCCGCCGACCGGTTCGCCGTTCTGGTACGGGCCGACATAACGGTATTTGAACCCGCGTAAATTCCGCGCGCCGCCGAGCAGGAAGCGGTCAAACAAAGGCACGTCGTCGGTGCGGCCGTATTCCTGGACCACGGCCGCCCAGACCCGCAGGCTGAAGACATGGTCAAAAATCGTCGGCCAGTAAGAAGTGGTTTCGGCTTCAAATCCGTAGATATCCGTGTCAAAGCCGAGCGGCCCGCCGGCCAGCCTGGCGCCAATAGCGGTCTTGTTGCCGCGGGTCGGGATAAAGACGTTGTCGCGCGTGTCGTGGATAAGGGTTGGCTTCAAAGTGCTGACGTTGCGGCCGCCCTCTTCCTTGCGGATCATTTCCGTGGCATTGGTGGCCACGTCAAAGATGGTGATGTTTTCCAGGCTGTAGCGCAGGTTGACCCTTTGGAAGAATGGCCAATTGAGCGGTTTGCCGAGGGTAACCGCCGAGCCGAAGGTTTGCTGGCTGTAATAATCGCTGAGGTTGTTGAGCTTGGTGTCGTAAAAATCCACGCCCAGCGACAGCTTGCGCCCCAGGAACCACGGTTCCACGAAGGAAAGCTCGTAATCCTCGCGCTGTCTTCCGAACTGGGTGCGCAAACGCAGTTTCTGCCCGTCGCCGGTGAAGTAGGGCCAGTTGAACAGGTCAAAATTGCCCTGCGATATTTCGGCGAATCCCATTAACTCATCAATGCTTGAGTAGCCGGCGCCTATGGAAAACTGGCCGGTGCGGCCTTCTTCAACCTCATAGACCAGGTCGTCCCGGGTCGGATCAATGGTCTCGCGCGGATAACTGCTTACCTTTGAAAAGAAACCGAGGTTCTTCAGGATGCGCTCGCCGCGCTTGACCTTGGCCTGGTCGTAGACTTCTCCCGGAAGGGCGAGCAGCTCGCGGCGGATGACGATATCCTTGGTGCGCGTGTTGCCGCGGATGTCAAGGTAACGGATATTGATCAGACTGCCCTCGGAAATGTCAAACTGGATGTCAACGACCGGGTCCTTGAGACGGGGATTGATCTGCGGCCGGACGGACGTGCGGAGGTAACCGCGGCTTTGATAATAGCCGGCCAGCGCCTCGGCGGAGCGGTTGATGGCGTCCAGAGCGGCGATATCGCCGCTCCGCAGGGTCACCACATCCCATAAATTTGACTCGGGAAACAAAACCGCGCCGCGGATGGAAAGATTGCCGATGTGGTATTGAGCGCCCTCGCTGATGGAAAAGACGGCCTTCAGCTTGTGCGGGGCATAAAAACTCACCTCGGGGTCGCCGATGCGCGCATCCAGATAACCGCGGTTCTGATAAAGCGCGCGGAGCGCCAGGCGGTCCGCTTCCAGATCGTCGGGATTATAGACGCCGCGCTTGGTAATGAATGAAAAAATATGCCAGAGATGCGGCCGCACCGCGGCCAGAAGGTCCTCCGGCGGAACCGATTTGTCGGAGACCGCTTTCTCGTGCTTGAAAGCGGCGGCTAATCTTTCCCAGCGGTTCGGCGGAACGTAAGTATTGCCCTCAAACTCCACCTTGCGCAGACTGGCGCGCCGGCCTTCGTCCACGGTCACCCGGACTGCGGCAAACCCGGTGTTTTCATTCACATTAATCTGCCAGCTGATTTTAGCGTCGCTGTAATATCTTTTCCGGTATTCATCCAGAACCTTGTTTTTATGAATGTTCAACACGGCGTCATCCACATAATCGCCGATTTCCAGTCCGAACCATTTGCGGACCTTTTTCTCGCCCATCTCCCGCGCGCCGGCAACCGCAAGCGGCTTTTCAAGCTTGGGTTTAAGCGCAACGATATAGGTCAGGATACAGCCCTGCCCGGCGGCGGTTTCCTTGAGCTTGGTGTCAATAAATGAGAAACGCCCGGTCGCCATCAGGGTCTTGACGTCGCGGGCAATCGCAATCTGGTTTGCTTCGCCTCCGGCGCGGGCGGAGATATGGGCCAGGATAAAATCCCGGTCCACAACCTTAATGCCCTGCGCCACCACTTCAACATTGCTGATGACAACCGCCGGGGCGGCCAGCGGAAGCAAAACCAGCGGCAAGAAGATTAAAAACGGGCGAAGATTCATGTTTCGTTTTCTGCCGCGGACTGGTCCGGGGCTTCGCCGGCCAAAGCCGGCGCGACGGATTCAAAACGCATGATTTGTTTTAAAAAAACAAGATTGACTTCGCCGGTCGGGCCGTTGCGCTGCTTGGCAATGTCAATTTTTGCGTCTTCGGTCTCATCATAGGAGGAGGCCGCGCTTTTATCATCGGTTTCATCCTTGTACTTGGAAGGAAGCCGCAAGAGACAGACCACGTCCGCGTCCTGTTCTATTGAACCGGAATCGCGCAAATCGGCCAGCCGGGGACGGCCTTCGCGGTCGCGCGCTTCGGGCGCGCGGTTGAGCTGGCTGATCACCAACACCGGCACCTTGAGCTCCTTGGCCATGTTTTTCAACGCGCCCGAAATTGTGGAAATTTCATTCTGGCGGCCCTCGCGGCTGCGTTCCCGGCAATGAAGCAATTGAAGATAATCCACGATGAAGAGCTCTATGCCGTATTTTTTTTTCATGCGGCGCGCCCGGGCGCGCAACTCAAGGATATCAAGACCGCCGGTGTCGTCCAGAAAAATCGGCGCCTTGGAAAAGATATCGGCGGCCGAAGCCAGCAGACGGTGTTTCTTATCGGTTAAAAAACCGCGGGCGATATCGTGGACGGAAATGCGGGCGTGACTGCTCAACAACCGGAGAATCAGCGATTCGCGCGACATTTCCAGACTGAATATTCCCACGGGATGCGGCTGATTGTCGCTTTTGCCCAGCGCCACGTTTTCGGCAATATTCATGGCGAGCGAGGTCTTTCCCATGGAAGGCCGGGCGGCAATGATGATCATGTCTTCCCGGTGCAGGCCGAGCAGTTTTTCATCCAGGTCGCGATAACCGGTCGGAATGCCGCTGATCCCCTTTTTGGAGTTCAGAATGTTTTCAACCGTAACCATGGTTTCCTTGACGGCCTGCGCCCACGGCACCATGGCGGCGTGACGCTCTTCGGAAATATTAAAGAAATCCTGTTCAACTTTTGCAAGAATGGCATCGGCGTTTTCCTGGGAGGTGTAACACTCGCTTTCCGAATTACGGGCGCAGTCAACGATTCTTCTGAGCAGGTGCTGCTGCCGGACAAGGTCCACATAATATTCGGCGTGGGCGGCGGTCGGGGTGGCGTCCAGCAGGCGATTAAGGTAGGACAATCCGCCGACATTCTCCAGGATGCCTCTGGCTTGCAGCCTCTCCGAAAGCGTCAGCACATCAATCGGCCGCAGGTCGCGGCTCATCTCCCGCATGGTTGCATAAATGTGCTGATGATGCCGCAGATAAAAAGACTCGGGGTCAATCTGTTTTTCAACGCAGAAATCCAGCACTTTTGCGGCATCCAGCAGGATTGACCCCAGCACGCCCATTTCCGCCTCTTCGTTGAAAATGGGCCGGCCGCGGCGGTCGCCGCGTTCCGGCGGCGGCTTTTCATTGTGCGTCACGGGTTCCATGGGCATAAAGCCGTTATTCTCCGACCACCCAGACCTTGAGAACGGCTTCAACCTGCGGGTGCAATTTGATCTTGACCTGGAATACGCCGAGTTCGCGGATCGGTTCGGCCATTTGAACTTTACGCTTATCCAGCTCAATCCCCTGCTGCTTCAGCGAGGCAATAATATCGGCGGAAGTGACGGATCCGAAAAGCTTGTCGTTTTCGCCGATTTTGGCGGTAATGGTACACGAAATCTTTCCCAGTTCCGCAGCCAGCGCCTCCGCGGATTCAAGCTCTTTGAGATGGCGCGCCTCGCGGTCCGCCTTGTTCTTTTCCAGCCGTTTCAAAGCCGCGCTGGTAATCGGAACGGCCAGCTTGCGCGGAATGAGATAGTTGCGGGCGTAACCATCGGACACCTTGACGGTTTCGCCTTCCAAACCAAGGCCTTCAATATCAGCCATCAGGATCAGTTCTTTCGTCATCAAATTTATCCTTTCAAGTAAACAATATTCAGCGGACATTTTTTTCCCGTTTTCCGCGTGGCCGCCGGCTGTTCCGGGCGATTGGCGCTTCTCGCTGTTTTTCAGCGCATTAACCCGACCGTGCGCGCCTGGCGGATGGCGCGTTTAATCTGCCGCTGCTGGGTGCAGGACGTTCCGCAAATGCGGCGCGGCAGGATTTTTCCCTGTTCGGTGGTGAATTTTTTAAGAAGCTCGCTGTCCTTGAAGTCTACGTGGGGAATGCCCTGCAGGAAACGGCTGCGCTTTTCCTCGGTAAAAAAAGGAAGGCTTTCGCGCTGGTTTTTATTTTTGGAGCGGTTCGTTTTTTTTCTCATGTGTTTTTTCCTTAATAATCAAGAGCGTCGGACTTAAAACGGAAGATTATCGGCGTCGGCTTTTTCACCGGACGGCGGCAGAGGCTCGGACTCCCCGGCGGGAGCGGCCGGTTCATGAGCCGCGCTGTTTTCGGGCGCGTCGCCGACTTCTGATCTTTTCAGCCGGTCCAGAAATTGAATGCGGTCGGCCACAACCCGCAAGCGGCTGCGCTTCTCGCCGTTGGTTTCCCATTGGTCAAGGCGCAAAGCGCCTTCAATGAGCACGGATGAGCCTTTCCGCAGGTATTCCCCGGCCAGTTCGGCCTGGCGTTCCCAGGCAACCACGTTGACAAAACAGACATCTTCCTTGGCTTCCCCGGAAGACGTTTTGTACCGGCGGTTAACCGCCAGGGTTAAATCGGCAATCGCCTTGCCGGCCTGGGTGTAGCGTATTTCGGGATCACGCGTTAAATTGCCCGCCAGAAAAACCCGGTTCATGTTTGCCATAGCCAGTTCCCCTCCAATAATTATGCGTTATTACCCGGAAGCCGCGGCAAAACCGCGCAACGCCATGGCGTATTTGCCATGGGATGCCGGGCTCGGATTATGTCCGTCCGCGGCGGTTTTTAAGATTTACCCTCTTCCTTTGCTAATTTCGCGCCGGTGGAAGAATGGGCAACCCGGGAGCGTTTCGCCCCGGAATCCGGATTTGCCTGGTCGGCGGCGGCCGGACTGCTTTCTTCGGCCGGCGGCTTCGCAACAACAATCTGAAGACGCAGCAAGTCTTCATCATGCCGGTAACGTTCGTGCAGAGCGTTTATAGCCGACGGTTCCATGAGAAACACCATCTGCACGTAAAGGCCGGCTTCCTTTTTCGCCAGCGGGCGGGCGAAGGTAATCCGCCCCATTCTGGTTGCCGCCTGCACCGTGCCGCCCTGCTTGGCAATTTCAGAACCGGCTTTTTCTATTTTGGCTTCCAACTGTTCGTCGGACATGGCGTTGGAAAAAACAAACAATGCTTCGTATTTTTTCAAAGAATATCCTCCCCGGTAGGTTTGTTAAACATGTTCATGGCCTTTTCCAGGCCGTCTTTCAGCCAGCAGAGAGCGGCGTCCGCGGCACGGCCGGTCGTTTTTTTCATTTTCTCCCTGACTGCCGGCGGAAAAGGCGACAGGACATGCGCCGCAAGGTCAAGGTTGCTGTTGGCGCGGCCAATCCCCAGCCGCAGCCTGACGAAGCGGTCATGCCCGAGATTCTGGATGATTGATTGCAAGCCCTTGTGTCCCCCGCTGCCGCCCCTTGCCCGAATGCGCAACTGCCCTTCCGGCAAATCGGCGTCATCGGTGATAACCATGAGATTTTGCGCTGAAAATCCCTTGCGGCGGATAAGCGCGGCCAAAACCGTTCCGCTCATATTCATGAAAGCGGAAGGCTTCGCCAGCGCCACCGGAATGCCCTCTATGCTTCCCTCGGCCAGGACAGCGCGGAAACGGAAACTGCGCCGGAGCTTCAAGCCAAACCGGCCGGCCAACTCGTCAATAACGGCAAAGCCTATGTTGTGAGGCGTATGCATGTAATTTCTACCCGGATTTCCCAAACCGACAATTATTTTTTTCACTGTTCAACAGAAAAATTCACTTCATTATGCCAGGAAACTATTTTGTTTTTTCCTTGGACTCTTTCCCTTTGGATTCTTTGCCCTTTTCTTTGGCTTCCTTGCCCTTTTCCGGCGCGGCGCCTTCTTTTTCCTTCCCTTCCTTGCCGGCTTCCTTTCCGGGTTCCGCCGCCGCGGCGGCTTCGCCTTCGGCGGGCGCCGCCCCCTCCACCGCGCCTTCCGCGGCCTCCTCGGCCGGCTTCGCCTCTTCTTCAAAGTGCGGTAGCTGCACGGAAACCACGGCTATATCGGACATAGTCAGGATGGTTATTTTAGGGTCGGCCTTGATATCGCGCACGGAAAGAGTGTCGCCGATGGCAAGACCGCTGACGTCCAGGACAAATTCTTTCACAATGTCGCCCGGCAGACATTCTATCTCCACCGAACGCAGCAGGTGTTCCATAACACCGCCTTGCTGGGTAACGCCGACCGGCTCCCCGGCAAGCGTAACCGGGACCGAGACGCGCAGTTTGCGGGTCATTGAAATCTCAAGGAAATCAACATGCAGGAGATGATCCTTGATCCTATCCTGTTGGATATCCTTCAGGAGAACCTTGCATGTCTTTTCTCCCTCTATTTCAAGATCCAGGATAATGTTTTGCCCCTGCTGGTTGCGCAACAAAACCTCAAACTCATGCCGTTTGGTCTGGATCGGCGCCGACTTGCCGGCCGAATCGTAAACAATGCCGGGCAGCCATCCGTTCTTCCGGAGCCGCTGGGCCTGCCGGGAGCCGGAATTTTCTCTTTTCTGAGCGGATAATTTAAGACTTTCTATTTGCTGGATCATAATGTTTATTTCCCCCGGGTTAAGTTATAAATAATGATGACACCGATTGATTGTTATGAATGCGGACAATGGCCTCGGCCAGCAGTTCCGCCACACTGAGCACGCGGATCGGCAGAGTTCCGGCAGGCACACGCAGGGGAACGCTATCGGTTATGATAAACTCCTTGATGGGGGCCTCTTTCAGCTTTTCACAGGCCGCGGGCGTAAAAACACCGTGGCTCACGGCCGCATAAATTTCTTTTACTTTGCGTTCCTGCAAAAGCCTGGCGGCCGCGCAAAGCGTGCCGCCGGTTGAAATTAAATCGTCAACCATGATGGCCGTTTTGCCGGCGACATCGCCGACGAGGGTGTGGGTCGCCACCTCGCTGGGACTCATGCGCTGTTTGGCCACAATGGCAAGACTGGATTTAAGAAGCTGGGAATAAGTATAGGCCGTTTTCATTCCGCCCGGATCGGGGGAAACTATCACCGTGTTTTCAAACTGTTTCTCCCGCAGGTATTTGACGATGACCGGCGCCGCGTGCAGATGGTCAACCGGTATGTCAAAGAACCCCTGCACCTGCTGGGAGTGAAAGTCCATGGCAAGGAGACGGTTGGCGCCGGCCGCCACCAGAAGATTGGCGATGAGTTTGGCCGTGATCGGCACGCGCGGCTGGTCTTTGCGGTCCTGCCGGGCATAACCGTAAAAGGGCATGACCGCCGTGATGCGCGCGGCGGAAGCGCGGCGCATGGCGTCAATCACAATCAACAGCTCCATGACGTTCTCGTTCGGCGGATAACAGGTCGGCTGAATGATAAACACATCCTTGCCTCTGATGTTATCCAGTATTTTGACCGCAATTTCCCCGTCCGGAAAATGGGAAATATTGATGGCTCCGATGGGAATTCCGACCGTGTCAGCTATGCCTTTGGCCAGGGGAATATTGGCGCTCCCAGAAAAAATTTTCAATTTTCCAATCCTTTCAAATAATATGCGGATGATTTTCCAGATGGTACCCGCCGCGAACGGATGGTTGCCCGACCAGGATTTGAACCTAGACTCTGGCCTCCAAAGGGCCGTGTGCTACCATTACACCATCGGGCAATCGCGGGAACAGGCCGCCGCTCCGCCCCAGCCCGAGTCCGGCCAGGAACGCCGGCCCCGGGGCGCCCTGCACGCCGGGGAACAATTAATATTTATTGCAGGGCTCAAATTGCAAACTCATTCTCCCGTTTCCCGATGGTATGCACAACTTGAGTCCATAGCGGCGAGTCAATCTGCTTGCGGATGAACCTTGCTATCCTCTCTCCTTCGGCCTCTTTTTCCAGCAACACAAACATCGTAGACCCACTGCCCGTTAACAATACATGCTTTGCCCCGGCCTTTTCAAGACTTTTTTTCATCATTTCTAACAACGGGTATTTGTGAAAGACGGTTTTTTCCATGGCGTTGAACAAGCCTTCGCCGATCAGGCGCAGGGAACCGCTCTCTAAACCGGAAACAACCTTTTCAAATCTGGCATCCACAACCGAATGCTCCGCCGCGGAGCGGAAGCGGCCGGCTGGCCGACGGCGGTAACCGGCGGAATAACGGCGGTAGATGTCGCCGGTGGATATCGCAAACCCGGGATAAATCAGCAGCAGCCGGAAGTCGCGCTTAATAAGGCGGCTGACCGCCGCAATGGTTTCGCCGCGCCCCGCCATGCAGATCGCGCCGCCGTGGATAAGGGCCGGGACATCGCAACCGATCTGCGCCCCGATTTCCATCAATTGTTCCCGCGAAAGCCCCGTTTTCCAGAGACGGTTCAAGCCGATTAAAACCGCGGCGGCATCGGCGCTGCCGCCGCCGAGACCGGCGCCGATCGGAATCCGTTTGGTCAGAAATATCGCGGCGCCTTTCCGACAACCGCAGTGTTTCTTCAACAATTCGGCCGCGCGCGTGACAAGGTTTTCCTTTTTATCGGCCATCAGAAACGGCCAGGGAATTCCGCGAAAACGGCAGACCGGCGGAATGGAGACGAAAATATTCGCGGAGCGGCTTTCAATGCGGATAGTGTCAAAAAGCGAAATCGGAAGAAGCAGGCTCTGGATATTATGATAACCGTCCAGCCGCTTGCCGAAAACGTCCAGGAATAAATTGATTTTAGCCGCAGCCTTCAGCCTTATCATTATTGCCTCCCCCCTTAAACCGTTCCTTTTAGACATATGACAGTTTTGCGAAGAAGTTTTTAATACCCGAATATTGCACGAAAACCGTGCAATATTCGCTTTCGCTCAAGCTGGCATTGCCGCCTTATCCCGGAAATAAGCGTTTCTTTATGCTTGAGCCGGCGATAAATGTCAAACAGATTTTAAGCGCCGGAATTGGCACATGAAATGCTCTTTTATAAAGTGAAGATAAAAAGCCGGATCTGATGTTCTTTACCGCCAAATTAGAATAAACGAATACCCTGCCTGGTTCGTGTTACAACCCGAGGCGGGTCTGGTTTAAACGTTTATTTAAGACGCTTGCAAAAGCGTCTCAAAAGGCAAGGAAACCGACCATGGCGTTGTCACGACTGATGGCGGGGTATTCTATTTGTGAGGAATGAAACACGGAAAATAATTTTTTCGCGAGCCGCATTGCATAAATCAATCATTGAAACCAATAATATATTGTTTTCTTGTTTTTGCAAAATAGCGAAAAATTAGGACCGATATTTACCAGCCGACTGTAATCAGTAATAGAAGATATCATCCGGCTAAAACACCGGCGGCACATTCCGATACAAAAAAGGCGGATTGGCGGTTAAGCGATTACTTTAAACACCTTGTCGTGTTCGCGCGCCTTGCCGGCGATTTTTGTGCCGATATTCTGTCCTTTGCCGGCGTTTGTAATTTTATCCTGCTCTATCTGCATGGACTCCACCCTGGCGGTAACATCCGTGGTGTGCCCCTTGATGTGAATCGTGTCGCCGAGCGCCAGTTCGCCGGCCGTCAACTCAATGATCACCACGCTGATCTTGTCAAAATAATGCCGGACTACGCCGATTTCAATTTCATTCATGAGTTTTTCCTCCTGCCGGTTATATAACCCCTGACTTTGTGTGAATTTACCACGCCCTTGGCTGAAATGCAACTCTTTTATCCGATCGGTTCTCTCCGCATCAGGGCCGCGTCAAGAAAGCCGGAGAGTGATAAAAGGCGAGAGGAGTGTGGTTTAGAGGGCAACAGAAGCAAGATTTGGAAGGCTTTGCCCGCTACGGGCAGGCCCGGAAGGCGGGACAAGACCATTTTCGGGCAGACTCCGGCCGATGATTTTCGGGAGCAGTAAAGACGTTCCGTGTCGTCTGTTTCTAAAGGAAAGCCTTCGGTTTCATGATCCAACCAATCGTCTTGTTACGGTAGGCGTCGCAAAAACGGTTCAGTCCGGGCGTCGTGGCTTGATGAGCGTTTCGGGGATGATGGGCGTTTTGCTTGGCCATGAAGCGTGCCATTGAGCGCAAGGTGGCCAAAATTCTGGCGCTGTTTGGCTCGCGGACCTGGCAGCGATCCTCGTCGTAGGTGCGATCGCGCACATGATGGTTGCTTTCGATGCTCCAATGGCCTCTGACGATTTTGAGCAGAAGTTCAGCGTTCGCGCCGGGATCAGGCGAAGGTGTGAGACTGCTGATGGCATAGACGGTTTCCTCGCTATGATGCCCGCTGCGCACATAATCGAATATCCGCTCGATCCGGATCACCTGCTCGGCAACGCTGAACATCGCTTCTTCGGCTGTCACGGGCAACGCCCATAGTTTACGCGTTTCCACTCTCCCGTGCGCTTTTTCCACGGTCTGCGCCTGCGGCGGAACCCGAGGGGGGAAAAGCGCTGCTGAGCAGCGCTGAGGCTTTTTCTTGAACCGTCGGCTGATTGCCTTTGAGGGTGAAGAGGTAGTCGCCCCCCTTCTCCTGAACCACGAAATGCGCCGCTTTTTGCTGGGCCTGCATGGCGTCTGCCGTAACCACCACCCCGTCCAGCGTCAGTGGCGTAAGCATCGGGCGCAACGCCGTGATCTCGTTTGACTTCTCGTCCACCGGCCGTTGGGCGCATAATCGTCCTGAATCCGGCGAAACGGCTGCCACCAAGTGCAAGGCGCGCCCATCCGCCGCTCGCGCCTGCTTGACCGTCTTGCCGTCCACGGCCAATCGCCGCAATGGCTGCGGATC
>JAQUQV010000049.1 GCA_028715905.1 Kiritimatiellia bacterium | reverse complement strand
ATCCGTGCGGGGTATACGCAAGACGGTTACCAATGATCCGGCAGTTGTATATTTTCCCGGGATCTGCAAATACGCCGCCGCCGTTTTCCGTGCCTTCACATCCGTTCGTGATGGTAAACCCGTCCACGACCGCGCCGGCGTGGGAGAGGTAAAAACAGCGGTTGGTGTAATCCGGGTAACCGCCGTTCACAATCGTTGTTTCGCGCCCGTTGACGCTTTGGATGGTCAGCGCGTTATTGATGATTACCGTGTTGGTCAGGTAATAGGTTCCGTTGGACACGATCACGGTTCTCGGCTCGGTGTTGGTCAGGGCGGCCGTGACCACGTCAATGAGGTTGGTGCCGGCCGTTTCCCAGCTCGTGTAGGGATCAACGCCCGATGGATTGACGGGGTTGTTCGTTACGACGTAATGCGTCTCCGCATGGCCGCAAAGCGCAACCAACCCGGCAATTATAATGGCCAAGAAACGTTTATTCATGTTAACCTCATTTAACGTATAGGAATTTCAATGTTGTCTGTTTTTTGTAGGGGCTTCGCTCGTCGAAGCCCTCTGAAGGGGCGCGACAAGCACGCCCCCTACATGCGAAAAATAACAGTTGCCGCCTTTAACCTAATTCAATGCGCAAACAGGCGTTTTCTTAACACGTTTGCCTTAGCAAAGTCCAGCTCGGAAAGACGGCTGACGGCCTGCGCCAGCGCCCGCCGGGTCCGCTCAATGTTTTCCGCAGAAAACCCGTCAATTTCTGCCGCTTCTTTGCGCAATTCCTCCCAGCCGATTGCGGCGGTGAATTTGACGATGTGGTTGTAAAAATCTTCGTCATATTCCTTATACATCCGTTTGTAATCCGCCAGCCAGGCGTCCCTGTCCTCATATCGCAGTTTGAAGACGTCGCCCAAGTCCGCCAGCCGCGCATCCTCCGCCCAGACCTTGGCCTGGTCGTACAATAAAAACGGAATCACGTTGTTGGCGGGAAGTTCGCCGACCGCGTACGCGTTCGTCGCGTCCGTGGACGGCGTTTCAAACGTCTTTTCAAAATATTGCCAGTCAAAACTTTCCTTTTTTTCCAGATAACTCCGGCCGCCGCTGCTCCAGTATTTGTTTGTTTTCCGGCCGTTCAGGACAAGGGGATAGCGCCCGTCGCAATACAGCAATCGGACGCGGCCGCCGTCTTTGGATATTCCGGCCTTCGCCCAGACGGAAAATTTATAACGCCGGTTCCCTTTCAAGGGGGTTGTCTGGATGGGCCCGCTATGGTACCCCGTCTGGCCGGAATGGAGATAAAGGCATTGTCCGCCTTTCCGCCCGGGCCGCGCCGGTTCCAATTTGGCGGGAACTTCGCCGCCGTGATATTTCCAGCCGGCCGGAAGATTCGCCGCGTTTTCCCCGGTAATTTCAAAATCGCCGTTTTGCAAAAGATTGATATATTCCCGCGCATCCGGCTCAACCGCCGCGGCGCGGGCCGGTTGATCGTCAGCGCCGCGGCGGACGTCCCGTTTTTTCAGCGCCAGGAACGCGGTGGTCAACGCCAACAACAGCGCGAGACCAATGGCCAACCAGCTTATTGTGCTTATTTTCATGGCGGTTTTGCGTCAATGCCTGAAGATGCGCTGTTTCAGCATCTTGTTTCGGGCAAGCTCAAGCTCCGGGAGCCGGCCGGCGATTTTTTCCAGTTCCTGTTCCGTCCGCATAAATTCGTCCGGCGAGAGCTGTTCCAGTCTTTCCGCTTTTCCGCGCAAATCTTCCCAGCCGGTTGCGGCGATGAATTTTACCGCGTAATTATAAAAAACATCGTCGTATTTCCGATACATCTTTTCGTAAGCCGTTATTTCGGCGGCCAGCGCGGCGTAGCGCCGCTTGAACATTGCGCGGTTTATCGCGGCCCGGTCAGTTCCGGCGTCGAAAAAAACAAGACTGCCGAAATTGTCGGTGTCATGGAAACTGCCAGGCAGGGGGCTCCAGGTGGACAGCTGGTCGGCTCCCGGCAAAGTTGCATTGCGGGCGATGTTGAAACGCCATTCCGCGTTCGGAGCGGGCCGCTTTCCGAATGTGTCAAAGGGGAGTTTCAGCTCCATGCCGTACGAATCGCTTGCGCGGTAGGCCCGAATCTCCCGGGAAGGCGTGTTCGGCTGTTTGTCCGTGTTCCGGTATTCCTCCCTGGCGCCGTCGGCGTTGGCGACGATCTGCCAGTATGGGCCGCCCGCCTCCGGTTGAACAAAAATTTCGACGCTGTCGGCCCGGTGAATCTTTTGCGTAACGGTTTGCAGTCTGTCCATGCGCGGCTCACGGCATTCAATCGCCAGGAACAAGGCGTCGGCGGTATGAACGGCCCGGAACACGGTCTGATTTACCGCGGCCGATTGGCTGTCGCCGAGCACGACGAAATTATCCATGGGAAAAGCCTTGGTCCAGGCGGCGTCATTCGTTTTCCCGTCAAGCGCCGGCGCTTCGGAAACCAGCGGCACGGGGCAGACCCGCGGCCGCTCCGCGCCGAAAGCCGTTGAGCATGCGTTGAACGCGGCAAGAAGTGCAAAACCATACAATAGTGTCTTCATCCGTTTTTTTCCTGTTTAATTCAATCCGCCAGTTTGAGAATGTATTCAATTATTTCAAGCCGGATCACGCCGAGGTCGCGCCGGGTATCCAGAGTTTCAAGATAATTTTCGGCCGCCTTGGCGATTTTGGCCTTCTGGCCGAACCAGCCCTTGTTTTTGGAAATCAATGACCGCAAAAGGGTGCCGTAGCGGATGTCGTCAATTCCCTCGCGGTATCCCTCAAAGGCAAGGGTGGGAATTACCCCGTCAATTGTCGGATACGAGAAAATATGGGCGCGGGTTTTCTTGTCAAAATCATTCCAGATATGCGGGCCGGCCTCGCCCTGGTAGGCGTAGGTGCAGGCCCCGTCGTATTCCGTCTTCCAGAGGTAAAGACCGAAATTGCGCCGGAAGAGCTCCGGATTTTCCGGGCCGGACTGCGGGTTGGCATAACAGAATATCTGATGCCCGGCCGAATGCCATTTTTTAGCCTCGTCTTTGAGAGGCTTGAACGCCATGACCAGCAGGTCCAGCAGATCGCCGACTTTTTCAAAATGTCCCTTATAGCCGGCCACAAACATTTTTCCGCCGGCTTCGTGCACGGCCTTCCAGGCCGGGCGCTGGCTGAGGAGTTTTTCATCCTTGGCTTCGTCAATGCCGTAGAAATACACGTCGCTGATGCCGTACAAAGCGGCTATTGAACGCCCCAGCCGCACGTTTTTCCGGATCCTTTCCAGCCCCGCCGCATCCTGCGGGTTGTCTATGCTCACTCCCCAAATCCAGTAAAGCGGCAATCCGGCCATGCCCAGCTCGTTGCGTATCCGCAGGTATGTCCCCAGCGCCCGGATTTTCTGGTAACAGGCGGGGTTGAAAACATTGTGGGCGCGCATATCGCGTAGTTCCGCGCGGAGTTGTTCCTCGCTTTTCCATTCGGACGAAACGGCCCCGTCGGGATAAGAGTCGCTCAATTGGCCCCGGTAATAAAGCGAGCTGACAAAATCCCGGGCGGGATCGTGCCATGTTTTCGGGAGCGGCAGTGAAAACGGCAGAACGCGCAGTTTCAAGGCGATTTCGCCCAGTGGGCCGGCCGCGCTTTTTATCGTTACCCGCGCCGTGTAAAAGCCGGCGGGGGCGGCTTCGGGAACGCGGATGGTTATCCAGTACTGCTTGTTGATCCCGGCTTTCAGGTCAAGCGGCATGAGCAGCTTGGCGTCGCGCACCGGAAATTCTCCGGGATCGGCGCTGATTTTCGCGTCAGGGTCGGTGATGCAGACTTCCTTTTTTTCTCCCGGAAATTGAAGGACGATGTAATCGTTGGTTCCGGCCTCGTCCACGCGCACGAGCGCGTCGTTTTTGAGCAGAAGTTCCGGCGTTAATTTGCTGATTGTTCTGGAGCCGCTGATGCCGGTCCACGCGGCACCGGCCTGGTGCCAGCATTTGACAGCGCGGATGTCAATTTCGTCCGCGGGGATGATATTTTCGCCGTCTTCCTTCCTGAAATCATCCGCTTCCAGGATCAGGCCGGAAACATCCTTCAATGGGCGGATCACCAGGCTGGCCGATTCATACTCGCCTCTGGCCGCAATGACGCGCAATTCGCTTGTCCTTTCATCATCGGTCGGTCCGGTTTCGGACTGAAAAACGGCGGCCGGAACGAGATTGTCGCGCGGCAGGACGGGGATGCCGATGATCGGATTTTCCAGGGTGAAAACGCGCATGTCCTTAAACTCAATTTTTCCGGCCGGGATTGCTTTATCCGCCGGCGCGTCCGGCTTGTCGCCGCCGAAAGCGTTCAATCCATGGGCCATTATGAAGCCCGTCAGGACGATTGTTAATGCCGCGGCTGTATCGTATTTTTTCATTTTACCTCTCCAGAAACTTCCCGTTATCCGGGAATGTTTGATTGTTTATGATTAAAGACATAGGAATTTCAATCTTGCCGCACAAAAGCGCAAAATCAAGGCAGGAGACGAACCCCTGTTCGGCGATGTATCGGAATCGCCGCATGGGACGCTTTCTATTTAACCAGTTGTTTAAGTTTGATGATTTCATCCGCGATCTGCCGGCGGCATTCCCGCGCTTTTGCGTTGTTGAAATTTCCGGGCTGGGAATAGGAATTACCGGCGGAACGTTCCTTTCCCCAGGGAATGGAGGCGATTATTTCTTCCAGCTTTTCGCGCGCGGTTTCCGCGTCCCGGACGAGTCCTTTTTCATCCGCGCGTTTAATCCATTGTTCCAGGGTATAAACGTGGCAATAGTCGTCAACTCCCTCCCGGACGCCTTCCAACTGGAGGGTGGGAATTTGAACTTCCCTGCCCGAGATTTCCAGGGCCGGATAGGCCATACAGGTGTCAACTTCCAGGCCGTCGGATTCGGCCCATGTCTTCTTTCCCCTGGGAATCATGCCCGGTCTCTGCCAGGTCCAGACCGCACAGCCCCGCGCCCCGGATTTATACAGCTGAAAGCCGGAATAATACCGGTCGGGCATGAGGCCGCCTTCCTGGCCCGTGTAAGTTCCGCAAAGGCTGTAGAGTGTGAAATTATATTTTTCGGCAAGGTCATGGTAGATTTCGCGGGTTTTGGCTCTTCCCCCCAGCGTGGCCATGACGTTAATGGCGCCGGAGAGGTGCGGGCACAGTTTTTGCAGGGGCGCGAGGGGATATAAAGTCAGCCAGAGCCTGGTCCCGGCGCGTCCGGCGATTTGCGACATCCATTCCGCCCGTTCAAACCAGCCGCCGGCGTCATAATTGAGTTCGCCGTAAGGATGCAGATACCATTCCTGAACGCCGGCGTTTTTGACGACCACATCCAGCGCTTTCAGGTAATCAATGGCGTCCTGTTGAAAATCAGGGTTTTTCATTTCCGGATACATGACCCCGTACTTCCATTCCTTCCCGCGTTTTTTCATGGCATACGCGTCGGGCCAGTGAAGCAGGGCGAGCGGGCCTTTGAAGCCCATTGTTTTGAAGAGCCGCGCGGTGCGCGCCGTGGCTTCAAAGTTATTGTAAGTGTGGTCAAAAATGGCCGTAATGCCGTAATCTTTCATATCCTGGAGATATTTGACCAATTCCTCGTCCGTATAAACATGGTGTTTGTCCTTGTATCTTTCGGAGAGGTCCGACCAGGCCGCCCAGTTGATAGCGGACGGTTTTTCCAGCTGGAACGGCAAAATTTCCATGTCAAAAGCGATCGTTGTTTCCGGGGCGTTTGCACAGTTCACCGATATTTTTGAGGAATATTTTCCGGCCGGGGCGTCTTCCGGGATTTTCAGCTGGAGCCAGAAGCCCTCGTTTTTGCCCGGCAGAATATTTACCGGCTGATTTTTTTTCAGCATTTCCGGGATAATCTGCGCGGCGAGCCCAAGCGCGTAACGTTTCCGCAGCCAGAATGTAATGTGTTTGATGGTGATATCGCCGCGTTTGACGGCGTAATCCCCGCCGTCGCGGACCAGGTCTGATGCGAAGGCGACCCGAACGGATTCAATGTTTTTCAAAGCGTGAATCATGAACCAGACGGAGGCGTATTGCCCCGGGCAGGCGAATGTCTTCAGACCGCCGGTGATTTCGCCGGGCTGCGGGATGCTGTCCGGATAAAACGACCGGGGGTTTTCGCGCGCATAAACAATATATCCCGTCTTTTCGTTTATTTTTTTGATGTTTTCGTCAAGGGCGGGATCGGCCTGTTCCGCCCGCGGCAGGATAACATACGTGTTTTTGCCGCGGGTCATGGTCTGATACTCGCCTTCCGCCGTTTTTTCCAGTTGTGCGTCATCAATCCATGTTTTACCCCCTTCGCCCTTCATGAAATACAGCCTTAGATTGCATGTTTGCGCCGGAGTAATGAGCGCAAACTGCATCTTCCGCCAGTCATAGGTGCCCTCCGGCATTGGGAAAACCTCCATTTGTTTTGCGGGCTGGCCGCCGAAATAGACTTGCAGACGGGAGTCCGAGCTGTCTTCGGCCTTAGCATAAAACGTTATCCTGTAAACGGTCTTTTCGGTTGCCGGCATCCGGTTCCGGCTGAAACAACCGCCCCATGATACGGTTGAAGCCTTGTCAACGTTTTTTAACGCCAGCGAACGGACGCCGCCATGTTTGATTGTTTCGTCAAAATAAACCTCGTAGTCGTGCCTGGCGGGGTAGTGGGCAAAGCCCCAGAATCCTTCCGTTTCAAATCCCATTGCCCCGGTTTCGCCTTCTCCGGTACCGGCGGCGGAGGGAACATTCGTGTGCATTTTGACCCAGTCCACGACAAAACTGCCGCCTGTGCCAGAGGTGTCTATTTTCAGAACGTAATTTTCGTCCTTGTCCGCAAGGAGATTTCCGGGAGGGATTTCCAGTTTTGCGGTTTTCCACGCGCCGTCGTTTTTTCCTTCCAGCCGTCCGATTTCATCCCAGTCCCGGCCGGGGGCAACGCGGCAGTAAGCGCTTACGACGGCCGGCGCGGGCAAAACGTCCTTGTAGCGGATTTCAACGCAGACCGGTTTCAGGGAGCGCATGTTTTTATCAAAGAGAAAGGCCTTGCAGTAGATAGAGGCGGCGCTCCCGTTGAGGTTGGTTTCTATTTTAGTGGCGCGGAAAGTTATTTCTCCCTCATGGGCTGGTTTTTCCCATGCCTCGCGCGGGCCGAGATGGATGGGCATGAACCATTCAAAATCGTCGTCGGTGGGTTGAAGATCAGGTTTGCCAAAGTCCTCAAAATATCCGGTCTCATGGCCGGGGTTGATCGCAAGGTGATTTTCTGCGACGGCCGGCAGGGCTGCGGCCAGTACCAGCCAGAATAAACCGAAAAAAAATACGGCTTGAAAACTATTATTTATGCATTTCATGGCGCATCATTTACATGATTTCCGCCGCAAAAATCTTTAACTTGTTTATACATGTATATTAAACGAAAAAAAATTTTTGTCAACAGGATTTTTTAATAAAGGTTTTAAAAAAGAACCCCCAGCAATTTTTCTGCGTTCCTGTGAAAAACATCATGAAGCGCCTCGTCGCACAATCCCGCGTTTATGATGGCTCCAATATAATAATGATGGTTGAACCACGGGAAATCGGTGCCAAAAACGATCCGCTTCGAACCGAGTTTTTCCACAAATCGCTCCAATATCCCGCGCTCATCCATTACCGCGCAAAGTTCAAGATGTATGTTCGGAAATGTTTTTGCCAATTCTATTGCCTTATCCCACTCTCCGTGGCAGGAATGCCCCAGAAGTATTTTCGCGCCAGAGTATTCCCGCGCCGCTTTTTCAATTTGTTCCGGTCCGTCATAATGGCTTCCGCCCCAGGTGTGCAGCAGGACTAAAAGTTTCTTTGTGTCGGCATATTCCCACGCAGGTTTATACCGGCCATCCATAAGGGGGCATTCGTGATAGTCGGCGAGAAATTTAAAGCCGATGTAAACGTCAGGGTAACTCGCAAATGTTCTCATATCCTTCTTGACAATCTCCGGATAATTCGGGTTTACTGCGCAGTAGGCCCGAAGGTGTTTGGGGAAAAGTCTTACAGCCTCAATGTTCGCCTGATTGCCAATATCCGGCGCGAAAAGCGCGGCATGATGACAAAAGGCAAGCATTTTCACGCCGTTACGTTTCATTGACCGCACCATGCTTTCTGTGTCTGCTGCAGGCATGTGAATAGAAAAATGATATCCCATATGGCCATGAAGGTCGTAAACAGGACAGTCGGCGGCCCTTCCTTCCGCAATAAACTCTTTTCTTAATTTTGACTTACTTGTCATATTTTATTCCGGAAATAATATTGTCTAGATTTTGGCAGGCAATTTTTTCTTTATCAACATTCGAAATGTCGGCGTGAAGCAATCCCATTATTGCGGCGAGGTGATAACGTTCAGGGAATCCCGTTCCAAACACAAGCCTTCTGGCGCCGAATCGGCGCACCGTTGATTCAATGCCTTCCGCCGCGTAGGAAAGGAGGCTTGTTTCAAGATAGACGTTTGGATAATGCTCGAGGAGCGGCCATGAAAATCTATTGGCGAGCCCAATTTCGCAGAGAATGCAGGTAAGATCGGGAAAATCCTGGAGAAGGTTGTATACGCCGGACCAGGAAATGCCTCTGGCCAATGAGAGCAGGAGCGGAATACGACGGGCGACTACTTCCTCCAGAAAACCATTAAATACGGTCCGGCTCAAAAAAAACCTGTGGAAATCGGGGAAAGCGCGAAGCGCGATGATGCGATTCCGCTCCATTCCGGCAAAAAAATCATCCGTTATGACCTCTCCTGTTTGGGGCGGCAGAAGCGTCCAGCAACCAAAAAGGCGGTCTGTTTTCAGAACCATTTCGTTTAAAATCCGGTTTCCTTCAACCGCCGAATAATCATATTGAGATATGTGCCAGAGAACAGCTTTTTGAATTCCGGATGTATCCATTGCCCCAAGCAGTTCGGCCGAGCTGGCAATTGGATTAAAGCGCGCTTTTCCCTTTGGTCTGCCGATGAAAGCATTGATATCAAAAAAATTGAGGGACATGGGGCTTCTCTCTTTTTTTTGCGGGCGCGTTTTTTTCTATTTGCCGGCCGTTAAAATATTTCCGCAAGCGCCCTCTTCATCATTTATTCTCCAACACTTCCGCGATGTTTTCAAAAACTTTGCGAAATGCTTCAACTATCTTTCCCATGAGCTCTTTTCCGTTTGGCGGCGCTATTTCCGACACCAACACAAATGAATTGTCAATCATGTTTAGAACTTCCGCATAATCTTCCGACCTATATTCCGTTTTTCTTGAATGCGGGCAAGACCATGGGCACCCGTGGCCATAACCTTCCTTTAGTTGGTATATTTCATGACCTGGCAACGGAATTGATTGATATTCGTGCGCAAATACGCCTTCGGCATTTAAGGCTTTTTGAACGCTCATTCTGAAGTTTCTGCTGTCCATGTCAATGCCCATGGCCTTGGGATCAAGCCTTATACGATATATATGGTAGACATGCGTCCTGTCGGCGGGCACGATGGGGGGGATTACACCTTTTATTTCGGCAAGTTCCCGCGAAAGATATTCGCAATTTTTCTGCCGCGCGTAATTATATTCATCCAGTCGTTTTAGCTGGCTTCTCGCCAATGCCATCGTAATCTCGCAGGGGCGGTACATCCACCCCAGACAAGAAGACCGATACGCGCGCGGCGCGTTATTTTTTATAACTTCCCCAAAAGAGGCAACTTTGCCGGCATTTTTCAGATATTTATCACGATTGGTGGTAAACAGTCCTCCTTCCCCGCCGGTAAGATTCTTGGTAAAGTTAAGGCTGAACGCGGCCATATCCCCCAGCGAACCGGCTTTTCTGCCTTTATATAACGCACCATGCGCCTGACAAGCGTCCTCAATGACAACAAGTTTATGTTTTCTGGCTATAGCGTTAATTTCATCCATGTCACAAGGCAAACCCTCCATATGAACCGGTATAATGGCTTTTGTCCTGGGACTGATTTTTTTCTCTATTTTTTTAGGATTAATGTTGGGGGTAGAATGATCTATATCCACAAATATGGGAATCGCATTGTGATGCAAGACGGCTAACGCAGAAGCGCTGAAGGAATACGCCGAAGTAATAACTTCATCTCCCGGCCCGACGCCTGCGGCGGCAACGGCAATATGCAAAGCCGCTGTCCCGCTGTTTAAAGTAAGGCAATGTGCGGCGCCTGTATAAGACGCCCATTCTTTCCTCAAAGCTACCGCTTCCGGAGCGTTTATTCCTCCGATGATCCCGCTTCTCAAAACATGCGTCACGCTGGCAATGTCTTCAGAAGTTATTATGGGCCATTTGCCTGTTTTGTCTCTATCGATTACCGGTTTGCCGCCATGTATTGCCAGTTTTGCCTTGCTCATAAGCGTCACCTCTCATTAATTTTTTGCTTCAGCGCCGATATAAACCAAAACTTGTTTCTGATTGTAATTTGATATGCTTTACACTCGAGCGCATCGTAACAATCACAAAATATCCCCTTATTGATCATTATGGTTTCCTTCTTAAAAAGCGCTTTTGCTTTGCCTTTTGTCGTTGAAAAATCAGATATATCAAAAGTTACCTTGCAGGGAATATTGCAAAGATTGGCGCATATCAGTAAATAACTGTCCGGCAGGCGCCACATGCAATAATGAAACCCTTTGTTGTTAAGATTACCCGCGGCCAACTCATGACTATTCTCATCTGATGTGAGGTTGAACAGCATTTTAAGCTCATTGCCCAGCGGCTTCATTGAATTCCAGAGGGATGCGCTCATCGGTTTGTACGTAAAGTAATTAAAAAGACGCGTGCCGTAGATAAAATTCAAATACGTCATGCATTTAACCTCGTCTGGAGTCGGCTCGCGGTATCCCGCGAAAAAAAATTGATGGAACCAGCCGCTGGGTTTGTTCAGCGCCGAGCAATTCTTGTTCATTGCCGCAATATGTGGCACAATGTTTCTCAAATCAGGATTATTGGCAAAGGCGTTGCCAATAGGATAAACATCTATCGAACCAATATCGTTGGCGAGGAGGGAGCCGTACTGCGGGCCGGTCTCTGGCCAGGTTGAATAGTTGACGAAAGCAGGACGATATGGGTCAACTTGTTTAACTCCGTTATAAAAATCCGTCAGGTCTTTTTCCTGCTTTCCTCCTTTCGTTTTGTCCCACCATAATTCCGGCTCATCTACAAAGTTCCACGCAATGATTGCGGGATGATCTTTTAGCTTTTTTATTGCATTAACCACGGATGTCTTATATTCGGCAAACGGAATGTCCCTGCCGGCGGTAGCGGTGCCGGGCTGAGCGCCGATAATCACTTTCAAATCCCTGGCAAGGCACCGGTCTAAAAATTTCCAATATTTTTCTTCTTTGTCATCCAGAATGCCTATATCTGACGGCCTTTCCAAAAGAGGGACGCGGATTGCCGCAAATCCTTTCTCCTTTATATCATCAAGTTGCCAGGCATCTTCTTCCTCTCGTGGGGGGAACGACCAATTCATAATATAGGCCAGCCAGGGTTTTTGCTTGATCTCTAAACATCTCTTTATCTGGTTTATGCAAACTTGCCTGTCATTCGTTGGAAGCTTTGTGAGCGTGAGTTGCTTTTCCGTTAATACTTGTGCGTCTTGCCCCAACATCTTGACTTGAAGTTTGTGACGCCCGATGGGAATTTTTTTGATTGGAAAAGATAAAAATGCTCGTATCCTCGGTTTAATGGAAGGATGACCTTGATAGAATATCTTATTGCTGTCATCCGAATCGGCGACTGTTATTTGCAGGCAGGCGGCATCAGGATGTCCGGCCTCATAGAAAAGCCGCGCCGTCTTTTCGCTGGTATAGAACGATTTCTCGACTGTTGCCTTGAATAATTCTTTCTTGCGCGGCTGAATTTTGCAATGCACTTCCTGGCGTTCCGCAGCATTATTCAAGGCAGGCCGATATTGCGCGGAACATTTATATGGCGTTACGGCGTGTCCTTTTTCAAGTTGGATTGCCGTGAGCCATATTGTTCCTTTGTCGGGCAAGGTTATTGAAATTCCGCAATAACATGGCGTTTTAATTGAAAAAGTGAAATTGTAAGGCTTCCATTCGTTTGTGACGTCGCATTCATATTCATAAATAAATTGGCGGCGAGTAATATCTTCCTCGGCGATTGCATCGCCTATTTTAAACTTCACCTTTTGTTTCTCGTTCTTGCTCTTGATATGCAAAGAAAACGTGTATTCCCCGCTTGCCAAAGGGATTGCAGCAGAAAAGGTTCCATATAGGATGGTCAAATTGCAATTTGGAAGTGGATTTACCAGTTTGAGAGCTTTGGTTCCAGCAACCGGCGAACATTCACCAGGAGCGACTTCTATATTCCCGCTCCAATTTTTAATTGATTCTGGACTGCTGGCCCCGCAGATTCCCCACCAATCAGGAATATTGTCGGCATTATGCTGATTGAAAGAAGTGTTATGTATTGGAATGATTAATGTATCAGCATGCGCCGGTTGCCTTACAACATTATAGATTTTTACATCTTTCAATGCGCCTTTAAAAAAGCTGTCTTGGCCATTCTGTGAACCCAGGTGCAGCCCTAAATGGGACGTTTTGTCATTCAATGGCCCGCTCACTTCGCCTTCAGCCACTAATTGGTCTGAAACAAATAATTTCATAAATCTGCCGTCCCACGTGGCAATCACATGTTGAAAAGTCAACAGGCAAATTCGCGCCTTAATATCAAAAGATTTGGTTCCATTGGACACAAGAAAGTGGATGTTATCATTTGAGAGGTATATACAATATTGATAACCGTCTGCTTGCCCGTTCCCCTTGTCCCCTTTCGTAATAATGCGTCTATTCCCTGATGATGCATCGGCGTTAATCCAAAAATCTATCGTAAGTTCTTGGATTTCATTAAAAACAGATTTATTTCCGCAGTCTATGAAACTGTTAGTTCCGTTGAAACTTAATAGCATTTGTCCGCCGGCTGTCTTTGTCCAATGTGCGTCGTGGATGACTCCATTGTTGTTGAACGCGCTTTGATCTTTTGCGATTTTGCCTTGTCCTTCATTTAAGGGCCAGAATCCTATGAGCCCTTTTTCTGCCGCATAACTGTTTGTCGCGCACAATGATTGCATGATTAACAGCCCTCCGAAAAATAATTTGCGCGCCACAGGCAATATCCGTTTTTCCGATTTTCTGATGCATTCTATTCTCATTTCGCTAATCCCCTTCGCCATTACTATCTTTTATGTAGACATTGATTTTTTCGCCATATGACACATAAGAAATGGCAAAAATTGTCACGGTAATAAGATCTTTTGCGTTTTCGCCGCCTGTGGTTTGTTTTCGACAAAATACCAATGATATTTTACTTGTTTATACAGGTATGCTATAGCAAGAATCCCATTCTGTCAAATATTTTTACTTGTTGTGTATTTACAGATGGGAATTTCAAAAACACACGCAACCATGCCTTTATAACCCCTGTTTGGCGAAGTATGTTTTGTGGTCCGGAATCGCCGCATGGGGATGCGGCTCATTCCTTTTCAGGGCGTTCCGGCGCGAAATAAACGCCCCGCCATTCGCCGTAATTCTCCCAGAACCCGTATTGACTGATCGGGATGCTTGCCGACCATTCCGCCTTGTCAAGGAACACCGCGCTTTCGCAGCGCGCGAAAATCATGGGCCAACAGTCGCCTGCGGACGGCGGAACCTCGATCGCGCCGGCAAAGGCCTTGAACGGGATCATGATTTCAACCGACCAGCTCCGGTCTTTATCCTGCCGGTCGTTCAGCGTGCCGTCAACGCAAACGGCGCACAAAATGCCGGGTGCGTTCCATGCTTTCGGATCGCCCTCGGATTTATAAGGGTTCAATGTGCGGCGGTTGCGTCCGTCCCAGATAATTCCCGCAGGGCTGAATTCAAACTCAAAGATAAAATTGTTGCGCGCGTCGGGACGGATGAATATTTCAAAGGCGTCTTCTTTATAGAGGGGATCGTCCCGATTCGGGTAATGTCCGACAATGTCTTCGTCGCGCATCACGGCGCCGCAATATAAAAACTCGGCATCCCACATGAGCAGGACTTCCGTCTGGTATTTTGCCGGCCCCATCTCTTTTGATTTGAAAAAGGTCTTGACGGCGAGCTTGTTTTTCCAGGCGGCGTCATCCAATCTGCCGTCCAGTTTGAAGCCGTCGTCTTTACGGTAACAGCGGATCGCCGGCGCTTCTTCGCTTCCTCCGCTTCCCGCGAGCATTCCGAGGAGCAAAAGCGCCGTGAACAGGCGTTTTTTTTTCATAAGTCCGATTTATCTATCGCGTTGTCCGCTTCCCCCAGCAGGATCGCGATGGGCGGGGGATAACGGCGGCGGTCGTTCATAAAATCCAGATTGTCCGTCATGAGCAGGACATCCACAAAAAGGGATTCCCGCGGATACAGCGTAACATTGTGTTTTCCCCGGCTGAGCTTAAACGAACCATTTGCCAGCAGACATGGCATGCCGGGTTCGGCCAATGGTCTTCGCACTGTTAATTTCACCCATGCCCAGTCTTCCTCGCTTTGCACATCCGCAATCTGCGGCTCGCTGTTGTCAAGGGAAACATAAAACGAATCGTGGGAAGGCGTCGGCCACTCGGATTTTACCCGCGCGAAAAACATGTATTCGCCGTCTTTTGGCGCCTCAACCTCAAATTGGAGTCCTTTGCCCTTGCCGCCTTTCAGATAATTCAGATAAACGCTTTTCTGCCCGGAAACGTCATTCTGCTCCTTGCCGGCGAACCAGTCCGCGCCTTTTGCCGTTTCCGCTTCCAGGTAAACATTAATGCCTTTTGTGCCGGGCCTTAAATTCACATGGCCCCGGCTGATCGCGTAGACGCTTACCGGCCGCGAATAACCGTCTTCCTGCCGCAACAGAAACAGCCCTCTGTCCACCCCGAAATTCACGGCTTTTTCCGTTATGATTTTTACCGTGAATTGGATGTTGCCGCCGGAATTCAAAAGCCCGGAAGAAGGCTCCACGTTGAACCAGTCAAAAGACTCGTTTTTAACAATTTTGAATTTTGTTTTATAATCCCGGCCTTTAACTTTTGCCGTGATTTTTTGAGCCGGCCAGTTCCCCTGTCCATCTTGAATGAAATTCATCTGGTATTTGTCAAGGCAGACGGGGATGGGACGGTAAGGGAGGGGAATCTCTTCCCCCTGTTCAAAAGCGCCGATATCGGGCGCCTGGCCGCCGAAGCTTTCGCAAAAGTTAGGCACTGTGACGCCCCGGTCAACGCCCGGGCTGTCCGGGGCCAGCCTGAAATCGCCGTTTCCGACACCGGCAAACCCCGGTTTCGCGAATATGCCGTGCGCTTCATATTTTGCGTCTGCTAATTCGCGGCGCAACTGCAGGGCTTCGTCAAGTTTTTGGCATCCAAGCCAGTAGAGGTCGTAATCAAAATCATTTTTCCGTTTCAGGAGGTGTTCAATCCCGAAATCAAAAACATGCTTTCCGCCGCGGCATTCAAACAGGTTGTTCCGCATGGTTCCCTTCACGTCCATGACCGGATGGTTTGTAAACGGCGCGTAGGCGCCATAGGCGGCGCACTTGCCATAGACCGTGTTGTTAAAAAACAATATTTGCCCGGCGTCATATATGTCGCCCCCGCCGTTTTTAAACGCTTCCCCTCCCCGGTGGTGTTCTTCCCCCGGGTTGACGATCAAATTTCTGAAGACGTAAGCCGGGCCCAGCAAGCATGGGCCTATGCTGATGCCGCATAAAGAACCTTCAAATTTGTTTTGAAAACAACGTATGTTCATGGCGCCGCCGTCAAGTTCAAGGCCGTCATCGTTGGCAAAGGCAAACAGGTTGCCGTGTACGTCGGCGTCCCGGTAAAAACCGCCGGTTGCGGCGCAATTGCGGTAACCGCCCACCGCGTCGTTCCAGCGGCGCGCATCGCTGCCGATAAAATCGTTGAAACGCAAAACGGTTCCTCCCCGCGACTTCACCATGACGGCGTGCGGGCCGGCCGGATGGGAAAAAGTCCACGAATTTGCCCGGTTGCGCGGGTCGTGGATATAGCAGCGCTCTATTACAACGTTTAAGCTTTCCCAGATGTTCACCCCGTTGTCGCAATCCACGTATGCCCCGTCCGGCAGATAGTATTTTCCGTCCCGGTGAAAGTCCTGCTCGCCGACTCTTCCCCAGCCCGAAATATCGCAGTTGATGATCCGGATGTTTTCGCTGTTCTCCACGGAAACAGCGTGCCGGTAACCGCCGTTTATGGCCAGGTTCTCCAGGATCACATATTTTGCCCCTTGCAGTAAAACCGCCGGTTTTTGTCCGGAATCGCCTTTCAGAACAAAATCGGTATCCCCCGTATATTTCAGCCAGCCGTCCGGGCCGCCCTCATTCGTGATTACAAGATGCCCGTTGCAGGAAAGGTCGTTGGCAATGCGTATCGTCTTTTTTATCGGCGGTGAAGACGACCAGGTCTTGAATTCCGTGAAAAACGCGGTTTTTTCTTCTGGCGCGGATAAGCCCGGCGGCGGCGTGATCCTGACCTCGTATGCCGTGTCCTCCGCGAGATTGACGATACTGCCGCGGCACATTTTGTCCGCCCGGCTGTAAACCGGCGGATAGGCCTGACGCCACTTGTCTCCGCCGTTTTCCTTTTCCCGATATTCAAGGACGCATTTTCCGTCCGGTTCGCTCTCCGGATTGAAATAAATGCCGCAACAATTAAACGACGGCGCTGTCAAAATTTTTACCGCATGTTGTTCGCCGGCCGCGCGCATTGCCGGCTGGCCGCCGGCGGGGCACAGCGGCCAGAGGACGCCGGCCAGTAAAACCGGCAAAAATCCGCAGGCTGTTTTTTTTGTTTTCACCGCGGTCATTGAGCGCGCCGCTGTTTTGCGGCGGATGATTTTCCGGCCAGCATTTTAAATTCGCGTTTCGGCAGGAAAATTTCAACCTCGCCGTTTTTTTCTGTCCGGCGGAAACCGCCGGCCGATATGTCCTTCAGTTCCCCGCCGGCCGGGAACGCAAGG
>JAQUQV010000048.1 GCA_028715905.1 Kiritimatiellia bacterium | reverse complement strand
GAGCATGGCGGCATGTCGGTTTTTGCGGGCGTGGGCGAACGCACGCGCGAAGGCAACGATCTCTGGCTGGAAATGAAGGAGTCAAAAGTGCTGGAAAAAGCCATTCTGGTCTACGGACAGATGAATGAGCCGCCGGGGGCGCGGCTGCGCGTGGCGTTGACGGCGTTGACCATGGCCGAACATTTCCGCGACGATTCCGGCCTGGATGTGCTCCTTTTTATTGACAATATTTTCCGTTTCGCCCAGGCTGGCCAGGAAGTTTCAACCCTGCTGGGACGGATTCCCTCGGCCGTCGGTTATCAGCCGACCCTGGCCTCCGAGATCGGAGATCTGGAGGAACGGATAACTTCCACGCGGCGCGGGTCGGTTACATCCGTCCAGGCCATTTACGTGCCGGCGGACGACCTGACCGATCCGGCCCCGGCCACCGTTTTCAGCCATTTGGACGCCACCACCGTTCTTTCCCGCGCGATTTCGGAGCAGGGGCTTTATCCGGCGGTTGATCCGCTGGATTCATCCTCAAAGATATTGAGTCCGGAAGTCGTGGGCGACGAGCATTATCAGGTGGCGCGCAACGTGCAGAAAACGCTCCAGAAATACAAGGAATTGCAGGATATAATCGCCATTCTCGGCGTGGAGGAATTGTCGGACGAGGACAAACTTACGGTGGCCCGCGCCCGCAAAATCCAGCGCTTCTTTTCCCAGCCGTTTTTTGTCACCGAGCAGTTTCTGAACACGCCGGGCAAATACGTCGCGGTCAATGAAACCGTCCGCGGTTTCAAGGAAATTCTGGAAGGCCGGCACGACGCGCTTGCGGAACAGGCGTTTTTCATGGCCGGCACCATTGACGACGTGGTTGCCAAGGCAAAGACATTATGAAATCGTTTCAAACGGAAATTTTGACGCCGCAGAAATCCGTTTTCTCGGGGCAGGTCGCCGGGCTTGTCCTCAGGGGCGCGGAGGGATATTTCGGCATTCTGGCCGGCCATGCGCCGTTGCTTGCGCGGCTCTTGCCCGGTCAAATCAAAATCACCCGCGGCGGCGAAGAAACCGTTTGCCGGGCCGGAGCCGGCTTTGTGCAGGTGGAGAAGGAGCGCGTCAGCATCCTCCTGGATGAGATCAATCTCTGAATACGCTTTTGCGTAGAAGTTTAAATAAAACCGGCGGATCGCCAGCCGGGAAAGTTTTGGATGGCGGCGCTGCCGCCTTAGCTTGAACGCTTAATGAGATAAGCGCCCAGCGCCAGCGAGAGAACAAAGGGAATCCAGACGATAAGATGGGGATAAAATTCGGGACGGTTGACCAGCGAATCCGCAATAATGATGAAAAAATAAAAAATAAAGACAAGCGCCATGGCAACCGCGATGCCGATTGATGATTCTTTGCGGTGAATTTTGATTCCCAGCGAAGCTCCGAGCAAAACAAAGGCAAAACACGAACAAGAAAGCGTCAGCCGCGTGCTGGCTTCAACCAGCAGCGAGGTGCGGAATTCGGGCCAGTTTCCGCGCGGTATTTCAAATGACGCGTTTTTTACAATCTGTCCGGAAAACACGTCTTCCAGCAGCATCCGGTTAATTCCTTCCGCCGCATCGCCCGGCTTGAAATTGCGCAGGGCCTCAAGCGTCCTCTCGTTCAGGTTTGCGCGCCGGAAATGCTCGGGCGAGTAAATGCAACCCTCGCCGATAATCCGGTTGAATTCGGCGGCCAGAACGCGGGCGGCGTTTCTTTTCTGGACAGATGAGCCGTCGTAAGTTTCCATGGCCGCCAGGGAAGCGTCGGAAAACAGAATCTGGATATACGCGACCGCATCGTTGCGGGAATCATTGAACATGGCAATTATCCGGCCGGGGTCAAGAAAGTCGTCCGGCGCAAAACGGACCGACCGGCGCAGGGCGTTTATGATTTCGGAAAAAGTCATGTCCGCCCGCTTCTTCCAGACGATGTCGCGGTTGATGATTTCATGCGCGTCAATCGTCATGGGATATTCTTCGGCGTTAAGGTAACGGGTCAAGGCGAGGTTTTCCGGGTGCTGTTCGTCCGGTTGCTCAATGCGGACGCGGAAAAGATTTACCTGGATTTTTCCCGGCTCGCTGGCGGAGGCCGTTATCGTGCCCGAGACGGCGCGGATTGTTCGTTTTAATCCGCTCGCTTCAATCTGGTGAATGACAATATCCTTGAGCAGTTTGTCGTGTTTTTTGCCGATATAAATGGTCAGGCCGGGAAAATCGCGGATAAACCGGCCTTCATCCAGAAGGCTGACCGGCGTTTCAATCCCGAGCTGGCTTAAAACTTTGCGGCGGGCGTAATGACTGTCCGGCGCGACGTTGCAGTTGATGTAAACGCATATTGCGCAAAATATCAGCGCGATCAGCAGCGGCGTCCGGACTATTGTCCAGAGGCTGATGCCGCAGGCGCGCATGGCCACGATCTCACGGTCGCTGGAGAGGCGGTTGAATTGCAGGAAGACCGCCGCCAGCACGCTCATGGGAATCGCGAAAATCAGCGAAAAAGGAATGCCATAGGAAAACACCTTGAGAATCAGGATGCCGGATACGCCGCGCGAAAAAAGATCAATAACCTTGAAAATATTGGCGATGGCCATGACGAACATAAATACCAGGAGACTGATGCCGAATGTCATCAGGAAACCGCGGGCGATATAGGCGGAAAGAATGCGCATGATTATTCAGTAGCCAGAAGACAGTATTCAGAATAAAATCAGTCTCAAATAATGATTATATTGTTATTCAATTCCAGTGTCTTATTCTGACTACTGAATTCTGACTTCTGCTTTAGTACCGGTAATGCTCCGGCTTGAACGGGCCGTTTGTTTTGACGCCCAGATATGCGGCCTGACGCGGCGTCAGCTTTTCCAGGCGCACGCCGATTTTGTCAAGGTGCAGACGGGCGACTTCCTCGTCAAGGATTTTCGGCAGGACATGAACGCCGGTTTGGTATTGATCGCGCCGGGCGTAGAGCTCAATCTGGGCCAGCACCTGGTTGGTAAAGCTGTTTGACATGACAAAGCTCGGGTGCCCCGTCGCGCAGCCCAGGTTGACCAGGCGTCCTTCCGCCAGAACGACAATGCTGCGCCCGGAGGGGAAAGTAACTTTGTCAACTTGCGGCTTGATGGGTTCCCATTTATAACGCCGGATGTTTTCTATTTCAATTTCCGCGTCAAAATGACCGATATTGCAGACCACCGCCATATGCTTCATGCGCCGCATGTGGCGCGCGGTCAGCACGTTGCAGCAGCCGGTGGCCGTGATAAATATGTCTCCGATGGGAATCGCATCGTCCATCAGCATGACCTCGTATCCCTCCATGGCGGCCTGCAGGGCGCAGATCGGGTCAATTTCGGTTACAATCACCCTCACGCCCTGCCCGCGGAGCGACTGGCAACACCCTTTGCCGACATCGCCGTAACCGGCCACTACCGCCACTTTGCCGGCCATCATCAGGTCGGTGGCGCGCATAATGCCGTCAATCAGCGAGTGGCGGCATCCGTAAAGGTTGTCAAACTTGGACTTGGTAACCGAATCGTTCACGTTAAAGGCCGGAAAAAGCAGGGTGCCGGCGCCGGCCATCTGGTAAAGCCGGTGCACGCCAGTTGTTGTTTCTTCGGAAACGCCCTTGATGGCTTTTGTTATCCGGTGGAAACGCCCCGGGTCTTTCCGGAGCGATTTTTTCAATTGTTTCAGAAGCGCTCTCTCGTCCTCGCTGGTTGCCGCCCGGTCCAGTATACGCCGGTTTTCTTCAGCCTGGTATCCCAGGTGGACGAAGAGGGTCGCGTCGCCCCCGTCATCCAGGAGGGAGGTCGGGCCCAGGCCTTTTCCCCAGTCCAGCGTTCGGTCAAGATATTCCCAGTATTCCGCGAGAGGCTCGCCCTTGTAGGCGAAAACCGGCGTGCCGGCCGCCGCGACGGCCGCCGCGGCGTGATCCTGCGTTGAAAAAACATTGCAGCTTGCCCAGCGCACGCGCGCGCCGAGGGCTTGCAGCGTTTCAATCAGCACGGCGGTCTGAATCGTCATGTGCAGCGAACCGGCGATGCGGGCGTTGCGCAACGGTTTTGACCGGCCGTGCTTTTTGCGCAGGGCCATCAGTCCCGGCATTTCAACTTCCGCCCATTTTATTTCCTTGCGCCCCCAATCCGCCAGGCGGATGTCGGCAATGATATAATCGTTTTTCTTGTTCATAATTATGGTCCTTTTCCGTAAATGCGCCGCATGTCTATCCGGACGGTCTAAAGCGCCGCTTTCAGCGCTCCGGCTTTATCGGTCTTTTCCCAGGTGAAAACCGCGAGATCACTGGCGCGCCCGAAATGTCCATAAGCCGCGGTTTTGGAATAGATCGGCCGCAGCAGATTCAGGTGCTTGATGATCTCGGCCGGTTTGAGCCCGAACACGCGGCGGACGGCCTTTTCAATTCTGCTTTCCGGCACCGAGCTTGTGCCGAAAGTTTCCACCAGAACCGAGACCGGCTCCGGGAAGCCGATGGCATAGGCCAGTTGAATTTCGCAACGCCGCGCCAGCCGCGCGGCAATGATATTTTTGGCGATATAGCGCGCCATATAGGCGGCGCTGCGGTCAACTTTTGAGGGGTCCTTGCCGGAAAATGCGCCGCCGCCGTGTCTGCCCATGCCGCCGTAGGTGTCGGCAATAATTTTTCGCCCGGTAAGGCCTGTGTCGCCGTGCGGGCCGCCGATCACGAATCGGCCGGTGGGATTGATCAGGTAGCGGGTTTTGCCGGTCAGAAATTTTGCCGGAATTTCCTTCTTGATTATTTTCTCAATGATCGCCTCGCATAACTTCTTATGGCTCACTTCCGGGTTGTGCTGGGCGGCGACGACGACCGTATCCACCCGGACCGGACGGTTGTTTTCATAAACAACCGTCACCTGCGATTTGCCGTCCGGCCGGAGGAAAGGCAGCCGGCCGCTGCGCCGCGCGCGGGTCAGGGCGAGCGTCAGGCGGTGGGCGAACATGATCGGCATGGGCATCATTTCCGGCGTTTCATCGCAGGCATAGCCGAACATCATGCCCTGATCGCCCGCGCCCTGTTCCTTGAACATGCTTTCGCCTACGGTCACGCCCCGCGAAATATCGGGCGACTGGCGGTTGACGGAAACGAGGACGGCGCATGAGTTCGCGTCAAAACCGAAGGCGGGGTCAACGTAACCGATCTGTTTGATGGCTGTCCTGGCGACATCGGCATAATTAACAGCGGCTTTGCTGGTGATTTCGCCGGCGATGATCACCATGCCGGTGGCCACCATGGTTTCGCACGCCACCCGGCTGTGTTTATCCTGTGCCAGGCTGGCGTCCAGCACGCCGTCGGAAATGGCGTCGGCAATCTTGTCGGGATGTCCCTCGGTAACAGATTCGGATGTGAACAAATATGAATCTTTCATTTTTTTCCTTTCTTTTAATGTGCCAGCTCAAGAATTTCCGGCGCGATTTTTTTTGCCAGGTTGCGGAATGTGTTTTCCATATCGGTTTCCCGGCGCGAGTTCAGTGATAATTCGGCGATTTTACGGCAGGCGTTGTAGCTTACCGAGCGGATGGCGTCCTTGACAATCAGCAGGGAGGAAGGCGTCACGCTCAATTCGTCAACCCCCAGTCCCAGCAGGAGGGGAACCAGCAGGGGGTCGCTGGCCATGCCGCCGCAGACGCCGGTCCAGATTCCATAATGATGGCTGGCGTCAATCGTGTGTTTCATCAGCCGGATGATGGCCAGGTGGGTTGGTTCATAGAGGTAGGCGACCCTTTCATTCCCGCGGTCAATGGCCAGCGTGTATTGAATCAGATCGTTTGTCCCTAGGCTGAAAAAACGCACATGCGGCGCGAGGGCGTCGGCCGCCACGGCAGCGGAAGGCACTTCAATCATGGCCCCGACTTCAATGCGGGGATTGAGCGGCAGGCCGCGGTCCATAAGCTCTTTTTTGGATTGATTGAATATGACGTTTGCCCGGACGAGTTCGTCAAGATTGCTGATCATGGGGTACATGATCTTTATATTCCCATAAATGCTGGCGCGCAGAATGGCCCGCATCTGGGTCCGGAACAAATCCGGCTGGGCCAGGCAGAAACGGATTGCGCGCCAGCCCATAAAAGGGTTTGATTCCTTCCATGAGTTGTCCATATCCGGCAGGAACTTGTCGCCGCCGATATCCAGAGTGCGGATGATCACCGGGGAAGGCGCCAGGCGCTTGGCCACTTCGCGGTAGGCTTCATATTGTTCGTCTTCAGACGGGGCTTTGTTCTGTTCCATGTAAAAATATTCGGTCCGGAATAATCCCACCCCTTCGGCGCCGCTCTCCAATACGGCCTCCACGTCCTGGGGGCCCTCGATGTTGGCCGAAAGCATTACCCGGTATCCGTCGGTCGTTTCGGCCGGAAGCGTTTTGATTTTTGCCAGCCGGCTGACGATGCCCCTGCGGACTTCCGCCTGATGAAAGGCCTGCTCGCGTCTTTCCTTGGAGGGATTGACCACCACGATCCCTTTGCTCTCGTCAATGAGAATGGTGTCGCCGGCGCGGACAGCGCGGCTGATGTCATGCAGGCTGACCACCGCGGGAATACCGCGTTTCGCCGCCAGGATTGCGGTATGGGCCGTCGGACTGCCCAGATCAAGGGCGATGCCCGCAGCGATTTCCTTGTCAAGCGACACGATTTCGGAAGGCGTCAAATCATTGGCGACGACGATAATTCCCTTTTCATTGAGGTCGGCGAGCGAACCTTTATGGCCGGCCAGGTTGAGGAAAACGCGCCGGGTCACATCCTGAACGTCGGCGGCGCGCTCGCGCACGTAATTATCGTTGACCTTATGCAGGCTCTGGATAAATCCGCGCGCGACATCATACAGCACGGCCTCCACGTTTTTGCGCTGGTTTTCAATCCCCGCAAAGACTTTTTCAATAAAAGGGCGGTCGTCCAGGATCAGCAGGTGGGCGTCAAAAATGCTGCCGACTTCGGGATCGCATTGTTTCTGGAATTCCTTTATCTGGCGGCGGGTGGCGATCAGCGCCGCTTCAAAACGGGCGATTTCCTTCGGAATATCCTCCGGGGCGATGGCGTGTTCAACCAGGTTTTCCTCGTGGCCGGGTTTCAGGAAAACACGTCCGTACGCGACCCCCGACGAAACGCCGATTCCCTTTAAAACGATTTCCTTTTCGGAATCAGGTTTTTTTACCGTGGCTTGCATCGTAAAATTCCGGTGCGCTCAAGGAGGATGGGTTATTCTTCGTAAAACTTGTGCTCAACCAGTTTCTGCAATTCATCCAGCGCCTGATCGGCGTCAACTCCCTCGGCGGTTATTTTGATCTTTGTGCCGCAGCTCGCTTCCATCGTCATCAGCCCCATAATGCTCTTGCCGGACACCCGGACGTTATCCTTTTCAACCGTAACCTCGGCCTCGTATTTTGAGGCGGTTTTGACGAACATCGCCGCCGGCCGGGCATGAATGCCGTATTGATTCAGGATGGCCATCTCGCGGCTGCTGGCCGATGTTTTTTTATGGACATTGTCGGACATAATTTTTCTCAATGGTCGGCCTGTTGGGTTAAGACCGCCTTGATTTTATCGTCAAGTTCTTTGGCGGCGTCGTGGCCGAGTTTTTTTAATTTTGCGTTCAAGGCGGCAACTTCAATGAGGCTGGCCAGATCGCGGCCCGGCGCCACGGGGATGACAATGTTGGGAATGGCAACGCCCAGGATATCGCGCCGCTGTCCGGAACTTTCCAGGCTTTCGCCGGTAAACTGCTCAGCCCGTTTCAGGGTAATAATCAAGTCAAGATTTTTTTCGTTTTGCACTGAGGCGACTCCGAAAAGACTGGGGATATGAATGATGCCCAGTCCTCGGATGTCCATGTGATAACGCGTGATCGGGACGGAAGACGCCGTCACGGTGCGCGGGTCAAGCCGGCGCAGCATGGTAAGATCATCCGCGATGAGGCTGTGGCCCCTGATGACCAGCACCAAGGCCGCCTCGCTTTTCCCGATGCCGGGCTTGCCCTCAATCATCACGCCAATGCCCATAATGTCAACCACCGTTCCCTGCATGGTCAGGGTCGGCGCCATCTGGCTTTCCATGATCAGGGTGGCCGCATTGATGAATTTGCCCGTTATCATGGGCGTGCGCAATATGGCGATCTTGAAGCGGCGCGCCATGTCAAGAAATTCCGGCTGAATTTTCCGGTTGCGGCAGATTACCACGCACGGAATGTGCCGTTCAAAAAAACGCTGGAGGCTCATCCTGCGGGCCTGCGCCGGCATGGCGGCCAGATATTCCATTTCGGCCATGCCCAGCACCTGAATGCGCCGGAAGGCAAAATGCGCAAAGAATCCCGCCAGCGCCAGGCCGGGCCGATGGATCGGAGACTCGTGAATGATCCGGGTGAGGCCGATTTCCCCGGTTACCACCTCGAGCGGTATCTTTTCCTTTGCCTTGTCGATAAAATCTTTTACGGTTGCGGGCATGCAAGGTTTCTCTTATTTGTTTTCTTCATTCAGCGAGCTTTCCAAATCGGTCAGCCGGACGCGGTGTTGGGCGGTTTTATGGTCCACAACTTTTTCCCGCGCGCGCCGCAGTTGCCGGTCAAGCTTGTCGGCCACCCGGTCAATTGAGGCATACATGTCCTCGGACTCGTCTGTGGCTTCAATTTTCTGGTGCCGTTTTGCCTGCACGACGACCTCAATGATATGCCGGAACTTCTGGATGTCAAGAATCACATGCGCGTGCTCAACCTGCGGATAAGCGTTTAAGACGGCGTTTAATTTTTCGTGGACGTGCGCTTTCATCGCGTCGGAAATATCAGCGTGGCGGGCGGTAACGTTAATAACCATTTTTTTGTTTCCTTCCTGTAGGGTTGGCGCGCCGGCGCGCGCGGTTTTACATGCAAAATTGCGGCCCAAGATAAAGCTCCCGGCTCAGGGGATCCTCAATCAAAAACGTGCTGGTGCCTTCGCGCAGCACCTTTCCCTCGCAGATCAGGTAGGCCCGGTCAACAATACTCAGGGTTTCCCTGACGTTATGGTCGGTGATCAGAATGCCCAGGCCTTTTTTCTTCAAGTCCCTGATGATCCCCTGGACGTCCTCCACGGCCAGCGGATCAACGCCGCTGAAGGGCTCATCCAGCAGCAAGGCGCGGGGGTTTGTAACCAGCGCGCGCGTTATTTCCACCCGCCGCCGCTCGCCGCCGCTGAGGGTGTAAGCCTTTTGTTTCGCCAGGGGGGCGATGTTCAGCTCGCCCAGCAGTTCAGCGAGTTTTTTTTCGCGCTGCGCGGCGGAGAGGGGGAGGGTCTCCAGGATGGCCATGACGTTGTCGGCGACGCTCAGCTTGCGGAAAACCGAAGGCTCCTGCGAGAGATACCCCAGCCCATGGCGCGCGCGCGCGTGCATCGCCATGCGGGTTACATCGCGCCGGTTAAAGAAAACCCGGCCCTGGTTCGGGCTGATCAGGCCGACAATCATATAAAAAGTGGTTGTCTTGCCGGCGCCGTTGGGGCCGAGTAAGCCGACCACCTCGCCCGGGTGCACCTTGATGCTGACGCCGTTTACGACCCGGCGCCGATGATAGGTTTTGACCAGGTCTTCGGTTAAGATGACGGGCGCGTTGAGAGTCATTGAGTCCTCAATTGTTTTTGAACGGTCCGGCGGCGTCCTGTTCCGAGTGAATTATCAAGTGCGCCTGCGGCTCGCACAGAATCCTGTTGGAATCCCGCCAGAGCACAATGGTGTCGGCCGCCAGATAGTCCTTTTGCCGGTTGACGCACGGATTGCCCGCTAAAGTGACTTTGCCTTCCGCGATCGCGTACGACGCTTTCCGGGCGACAGCCTTGATTGTGTCTCTGGTTATGACCACGTTTCCCTCTGCTTCAATTAATTCCACCTTCTTATCATTTGAAAACGAAACCGTCAAACGATCTGATTCTATTTTCAAGTCAGGGTCGGCAACGACCACTTTGCCTTCAAAGACGGCGGTTGATTTTTTCTGGTCAAAAGCAAGGCGTTTTGCGGTTATGACGGTGTTGTTGGTGTCCGCTTCCGGAATGTTGAAATCTTCGCCGGCTTCCAAGCTCAAATACGGCTGCGGCTGTTTTTTCTGCAGAATGACCCGGCTGTTGTTTTTGATGCGGACTAATTTATCCTTCTCGTTCCAGTCAAATCCCTGCCCGCTGATGATTATTTCGGCCCGGGTCACCCGGACATCGGAAGTGGAGACCGCCGTCTGTTTTTCCCGGTCATAGACACAGGATGGAGTGGCGACGCGCATCACCGTCTTGCCCTCTTCATAAAAAGTCATCCGCAGGTTTCCGATTTGAATGAGATTGTCGGGTAAAATGCGCGCCGTATCGCCGGATAATTCCATTTTCAACTGCCCCTGTTCATCGTAAGCGGGATAGCGGAAGCCCTTGATGGTCTGGCCGAGCAAATCATCGGCGCGCGCGGCCGCGGGTATCACAAGAAAACAGCAAAGAAATATGTTGACGATGCGGCTCATCGGCGCAGATATGTGTTCGTTGGTCGCTTTCCGCATTTTTTCTCCTCAACCGGCGGCCGCGGTGATTTTTTTGAGCGTGCGCCAGAGCATGCGCAGCCGCGCCATGGGGATCATCACCGCCTTGTCGGAAAGCGCCCTGGCCGGCGCGGGATGCGTTTCCACGAATATGGCGTCGCAACCGGCCGCCGCCGCCGCGCGCGCCAGGCAGACGGCCATCCGCCAGTCGCCCCCGCTCTCATGTCCGGCCGCCCCCGGCATCTGGGCGCAATGCGTTGCGTCAAAGACAATCGGGCATCCCAGGCCGCGCATGATGACCAGGCTGCGCATGTCGGCCACCAGATTGTTATAGCCGAATGACACGCCCCTTTCCGTGATCAAAATGTTTTTATTGCCGGTGATTTTCAGCTTGGCTATGATATGCCGGATGTCCCAGGGCGCCAGGAATTGCCCTTTCTTTATGTTTATGGGCTTGCCGCTGTTGCCCAGCGCCAGGATAAGGTCGGTCTGCCGGCATAAGAAAGCCGGACATTGCAGGATATCCGCGGCCTTCGCCGCCAGCGGCACCTCGTTTTCATTATGGACATCAGTTAAGACCGGCAAACCGTATCGTTCCTTTACCTCGCGCAAAATATCCAGACCGCGCGCCAGGCCCGGGCCGCGGTATGACTGGTGCGAAGTCCGGTTGGCTTTGTCGTAGGAAGCCTTGAAAATCAGCGGTATTTTCTCCTCGTCCGCGAGCGTTTTCAGCCGTCCGGCCATTTGCAGGCAGTGTTTCCGGCCTTCAATCACGCAGGGCCCGGCGATCAAAACGAGCGGATGTCCTTTCCCGATAGTTACCCTGCCGGTTTTTACCGCATGCGCCATTTTGTTTGCCTCCGATTTTGTGCTGCGCCGTTCCTGAAGAAAGCGGCGCGTCTCGTTATCATCCAATCCTTTTCGCGTTTTGCAAGGCACGCTTCAGACCGTCCGCCGCGCGCTCTTCAACTCTGCCTCGGCCGCCGCAATGTCGGCCGGCGTATCCACTCCGACGCTGCCGCGCCTGGTCCGGACAATCTTGATGCGGCCGCCGATGTGCAATGCCCGCAGTTGTTCAAGCGATTCGGCCAGTTCCAATTTACAGGGCGGCTCGGCGACGAATCTTGCCAGAAATTTTTTGCGATACAAATATATTCCGATGTGGCGCCAGAACAGTTTTTCCGGCGGCGCGCCGGTTTTATCGCGGATAAAAGGAATGGGAAAGCGCGAAAAATAGAGGGCCTGGCCTTCCGCGTTGAAAACAACCTTGCAGAGCGAGGGATTGACGGCTGCGGGCAGGGGATTGATCGGCGCGGCGGCCGTGGCCATGTCCCATTTTTTTTCAGCCAGCATGACGCCGACCAGCTCGTCAATAAGGGCCGGCGCAATCGTCGGCTCGTCGCCCTGGATATTTGCAATCACTTCCGCGGGGTATTTTGCGGCGGCCTCGGCAACCCGGTCGGTGCCGGATTGGTGATCGGGACGTGTCATGACCGCCTCAACCCCGCACTTTTCGGCCGCCGCCGCGATCCGCCGGTCGTCGGTGGCCACAATCACTTTTTCAAGCCGTCTGGCCGTTTGGGCCTTCTCAATCACCCACTGAATAAGCGGCTTGCCGCGGATCAGCGCCAGGCTTTTGCCCGGGAAACGGGTTGACTCCCAGCGCGCGGGAATTATGCCGATGGCCTTGAAATGTTTTTTCATGAATGGCGCAAATTTTTTATGAAGCCCATCAATTCTCCGCCGGAGCAGGTTGCCGTTCCAAATTTGCCCACCACTACGCCCGCCGCGCAGTTTGCCAGCTCGGCTGCGTCGCGGCAGTCTGCGCCGGCGTTCAGGGCAAGCAGCAGCGCGGCGATAACGCTGTCGCCGGCTCCGCTGATGTCAAAAACCTCGCGGGCGGCGGTGGGCACATGGAAGGGCGGCTTTCCCCGCGGCACAACCAGCATGCCCTGCGCGCCGAGGGTAATCACGAGTATTCCGGCGCCCCATTTTTTCTTGAGGATTCCGACGGCCCGCAGAAGCGCGGAATCTTTCAGCGGGTTTTCGGCCGGCTCCGTTTCCGGCATTCCCGCCAGGATGAACGCTTCCTTGCGGTTGGGTTTAATGACGGCAATGTCTTTCAGAACCAGATCGCGGTTTGACTTGGGATCAAGGGCCGCCGGGATTTTCCGGCGGCGCGCCGCGTCTAAAACCGCATTAACGAGGCGTTGGCAGATGATCCCGCGGGAATAATCTTCCAGAATGACCCCGGAACATTTGGCGGTGGCGGCAACGGCCATGCGCTCTAATTTCTCAAGCGTCTCCGCCCGCGGCGGATGATTCCCGTCCCAATCAACGCGCACCACCTGCTGATGCCCGGCGATAACGCGCATTTTGACCGTCGTGGGGGCGTTTCCGGATACAACAACGTTTTCCGTGTTAATTCCGCTTTCCTGCATGACTTTCAGCAGTTGGCGGCCGTCATAATCGTTGCCTATGGCGCCGCAGATAAGGGCCTGCGCCCCCAAAGTCTTTACATTTCGCGCCACATTGGCCGCCCCCCCCGGTATGCCGCGCTCATCGCGCACACGCACCACCGGCACGGGCGCCTCCGGCGAAAGACGATGGGCGGTTCCGTAAAGATACCGATCCAGCATCAGGTCGCCCAGCACAAGGATTTTCTGCCGGCGGAATCTTGCCGTCAGTGTTTTTGCCCTTTGAAGACTAATCCGCATGTTGCGTTCCTCCGCTTTTTCGTCCTCCGGCGGCGGATGCCCGGCCGTTTTTGACCCAGGAGTCGTTTCCCGGGCCTTCCACCTTGTCCAGCAGCAGCTTGACGGACCCGATGATGGGCGCCTTGGCGACGGCCTTCGCGCAGAGGCAGCGCGCATCGCGCGAAATCCAGACCTGCAAGGTGCCGGTGCGCACAAACAACCCCTGGAATTTCGCCTCGGGCTCAATGTAAAGGCATTTCGCGGGGCCGAATTTTGAAAGGTTTAATTGCACGATGTTTTTGGTGTGGACGAAAAGGTCGTAAAGTTTTTCATCGGCCATCACCCGGTAATGATAGTTTGTGTTCGGCGCGAACTTCTGCGAGCGCATGAAGTACATGAAGCTCATCAGGTCGCGCGTATCGTCTTCAATCGCGAAATCTTTCGTGTCGTTTTTCACAAGGTGTTTCCAATGGGCAATGCGGTCATTGTGGTTGAACAAGGTAACTTCATTCAGGCGGTAACGGCCCTCGCTTAAGCGCTTCGTGAAGCGCAGCGGCTTGAAGGTAACCGGATCAACCACGCTCTCAATAAAATCGTCCACGGGATAGATAGTGTCCAGGAGCGCGTAACTTTTGGTGACAACCTGGATGGCCAATAAAATCCGTTTTTCCTCGCCATCCTCTTCTTCAAACAGGTGGTTGGTCACCTTTGTTTCCGCCACCGGGAAAATACCCCAATAAACCTTGTAAGTCAACCGCTCTCCAACCGGGAACCAGAGCTCCGGCCGGTCGCTCTTTTCTTCGCGCGCCGCGCCGAGCTGCGCAATCAAAAGGGCGACGATGAGGAAGCGGTATTTTGCGCGGGTTGATGCGGCCATTTTATGACAACTCCTGTGCGCGCCGATGGGCCGCCTTGACCGCGGCGATAATGGTCCGCCGCGTCCCGGCTCTGTCAAGGATTTTTACGGCGGCGGCGGTGGTTCCCCCGCGCGAGGTAACCCGCCGGCGCAGTTCCTCCGCCGGCAGGCCGGTTTTCACCTGCAGACATGCCGTTCCGCCGACCGTCGCAATGGTCAGGAGACGCGCCGCGCCGTCCGGCAGGCCCATTTGGCGTCCGGCTTCCAGGAGAGCCTCTATCAAATAAAGCGTGTAGGCGGGCCCCGAACCGCTCAAGGCGGTAGCGGCGTTCATCAGCGGCTCGTCAAGCCGGACCGCAACCCCGATTGAATTCAGAATCCTCGCGGCCAGCTTTTCATCGCGGGCGGTTGCCGCCCGTCCACGACAGTAAGCGCTGGCGCCAGTTCCGGCCAGGGCCGGCGTATTGGGCACCACCCGGATGATTCGCGGCGGCATCGCGAGGGCGTCCGCGATCTTTTTCACGGAAAAACCGGTTACAATGCTGATCAACAGGGGGTTGCCTTGCAGATTTCCCCGGAGATCGTCCAGGACCTGCGGCGCTTGCTGTGGTTTGACGGCCAGCACAATGATTTCAGCCGTCGCCGCCGCTTTTTTGTTGTCGGCAAGCCCCTTGATTCCGAGTTTGCGGCGGAAAAACGCCAGGCGGCTTTTGTCAATGTCGGCCGCCAGCATGTCGCCGGGACGATAGATGTTGCTTGCGAGAATGCCGCGCGCCATGGCTTCGGCCATGTTGCCCGCGCCGATGAAAACTATTTTTGTCGGCGACTTGCGGCTTGTTATTTCTGATTTCATTTTCATTCTGCTCCTTCAATCTTTCCGGCGGTCTGATTGTTTTTCCGTTGTCCGAAAAGGATGGTTCCAAGGCGGACGATGGTCGCGCCTTCTTCAACCGCAATTTCAAAATCGTGCGACATTCCCATGGAAAGCTCATCCAGCGCGAAGCCGGTCTGATCCCGCCACTGGTCCCGCAATGTCCGCAGTTTTTTGAAAAATGGCCTGACAAGTTCCGGATCCTTGACCGCGGGCGGGATGGTCATTAATCCTTTTATTTCCACGCGCTTGAGGCGTTCGGCAAAAAGCAGCGTTTCCGGCACCATTTCCGGCGCGAACCCGAATTTGGCGCCTTCGCCGGACACGTTGACTTCAAGGCAGACGGGAATCTGGCGGCCGGCCGCCTCAGCCGCGTCCTCAACGGCCGCCAGCAGTTTTTGCGAATCAACCGAATGGATCATCCGGAATAAACTGACCGCAACCCGGACCTTGTTGCTTTGCAAGTGCCCGATCAGATGCCATTCCAGTTGTCCGGGACACAGGGGGATTTTCTGCGAGGCTTCCTGGATGCGGTTTTCACCGAACATGACCAGGCCGCATTCCGCGGCCTGGCGGATGCTTTCCGGGGGCTGGGCCTTTGAGGCGGCCAGCAAGCGCACCGCGTCCGGGGCGCGGCCGTCCTTTTCGGATGCCGCGGCAATCCTTGTTCTGACCATATTTAAACGTTCCGCAAAGGACGCAAAGTTATTTTTTATCATGGCTCGTTTGGCCCGCGTGAAGAATCTGCCGGTTTTCAATGGCATTGTTCAGGGTCAGGCGGTCAATATAGGCTATTCCGCTGCCGGCCGGCACACCCATGGCCGGACGCGAGACGCGGATGTGTTTGTCTTGCAGCAAATCGCCGATCATAGCGGCGGTGGCGTCGCTTTCAACGTCGGAATTGAGCGCCAGGATGACTTCCTGAATTTGCTCCTCCGCGATCCGCCGGCGCAAAACATCAATTTTAAGATGATCGGGGCCTTTGCCGCGCATCGGCGAAACTTTTCCTCCCAGCACATGGTAGCGGCCGGCAAATGAGCCGGATTTTTCCACGAGCAGCAGGTCCATGGCCGTTTCCACCACGCATAAAACGGAGGAGTCCCGCGTTTCGTTCGTGCAGAAGAAGCAGGGGTTCTCTTCTATGACGGTTATTCCGCCGCACCGCGAACACACAATTGTTTTTTGCGCAACCTCCTGCATGGCCGCCGCCAGTTCCGGCAGGAGGTTGTCGTGGCGCGCGGCGAGTTCAAAAGCCATGCGCTCGGCCGAGCGTCTTCCGGTCCCGGGTAACTTTGCAAGGCAGGCAATCAGACGATCCATGGACGCAATCGTTTTCATTTTCCGATCTTTAGCTTCCGTCTGTTTTCTTGCCTTTCTTACAGGCCGGGGATATTGGGCAGGCCCATGTCGGCCACCAGCCCCTTCATGTGTTCGGCGCTCATTTCTTTCGCCTTTTCAAGGGCATTGTTGACCGCTTCCAGCACCATCCGCTCAAGTTCGCCGGCCCGCCTGGCGTCAATGACGGCCGGGTCAATCTTTATGCTTACGATGGAAGCGTCGCCGGCGACCGTCACGCGCACCTTGCCGCCGGCGCTGGCGGCCTCCACCGTTTTCTGTCTTAATTCGTTTTGAATCTTTTTGAGGTTTTTCTGAGCCAGGACGGCGTCTTTCATCATTTTAAACATGTTGGTCATATTTTCCTCCGGTTCAAATCATGGCAATGGAAAACACATTTATCCGCCGCAGCATATCCGTCTTATGCGGAAAAATCATCGTGCGCCAGTTTCCCTTAATGGCAAAAGCGCCGCTTCGCTGCAAACAAGAAATTATAACGGCTTTATTCACGGACTTCAACAATTCTTCCGTCAAACAGGTCAAGAATCTTGCTGACGGCCTCATCCTTCAACCATTTGTGCGGTGAAGACGACGGCCTGTCTTCTTTTTTTTCGGAAGCTTCCGCCGGATTTTTTTTTGCGGCTTTTTCCGGGCAATTGTCCGCCGGCGGCATTGCTTCCGGCGTGTTTTTTCCGGGCTGCCGGGTATGATTCACGGTGAAATCCACCGCCACCGGCCGGCGCAGGGAAACGCTCAAGGCTTTCTGCAAAGCCGCGCGGCTGCGCGGCAGGCCGGCTTGTTCTGCCCGCTCTGCAAATTCCGGCTCAAAAGCGATGGTTACTTTTTCAGCATCCACCGCCACCGGCCTGGCGTCCACGAGGTTGGCTTTGGCGAGCGGAGCGGCCCGGCCGGTCCGTTCCACGATTGTGCGCCAATCCCGGACGAGCAATTCAAGCTCGCCGCCGGCGTGGGTGGCCGGCGCGACGGAGCGGGCAGGGGGTGTTTCGCGGGCTTGATTATCCGGGGATATTTCCGTCTCATTTTCCGCTTTGCCGTCCTTCACGCTCTGTTCTCTGACCTCTGTCTTCTGATCTCTGCCTTCTGCCTTCTGCCTTCTGCCTTCTGCCTTCTGATCTCTGCCTTCTGCCTTCTGCCTTCTGCCTTCTTCTTCCTGCCTCCCCTCCATCCCGGATGACAACTCTTTCAACTTGGCCGCGATCTGATCCAGCGACACGGTGGTCGCCGCCCGGGCACAGCGCAAGAGGGCAACTTCAAGAAGCGTTTTTTTGGAGAGCGCAAATCGCAGCCGGTCAATCGTTTCCGTCAAAACGTCTATGATGCGGAACAGGCGTTCGGCGTCAACCAGGGCGGCCTCGGCTTTGAGATTTTCCAGTTGGGGTTCGGTAATGTCCATCTCATCCCCGGCCGCGCCGGTTTCAAGATAAATGAGCAGGTTGCGGCAATGGTCCATCAATTCCAGCGCCAGCCGGTGCATGTCTTTTCCCTGGCGGTCCATCCGCTCAACCGCGCTGATGAGAACGGCGATATCGCCTTTGAATACGGCCATGGTCAGTTCTTCCAGCGCCTTGCGGGGCATCA
>JAQUQV010000047.1 GCA_028715905.1 Kiritimatiellia bacterium | reverse complement strand
CCAGACCGTATGGCTGCCATGCGCGCCGCCATGCCGGCATGGGGCCCAGGGCTCGTGGCTGGCAAGCAGTTGCCGCAAGCCGTCCAGGTCGGCGGGCGGCGTTGTCGCTTCCCGCCACTGCAGATAGCCGTAGCGGTGCGCCGAAATCTCCCGCTTGGCGGGGGACCGCCCATCATGCGCGGCCAGCGCCGGAGTCGCATAGTGGTTCGTGCTGTAGAGAAAATCGCCGCGCGTCGGGCGCACGGCAATCAGCGGCACGGCCGCCTCAATGACGCGTCCGTCGCCGTGCCGGTCCATGACAATGATATTGAACCCCTTGCCGGTCAGCGAAGCGGCCATGAGACCTTCCGTGAATGATCCGGTTGTTGAACATTGCCGCATTAGATGATATGCCTGAAGGCGGATATCCACCCGCGGTCCGGTCTTGTCAAACGTCGAGCCTACCGAACCGTGGGTATTGCCCAGCCCCTGGGCATTGACCGCGTCCAGGCCGCTGATCCAGCCGGCGTAGGTGAGTTGGATCATTGGCAAGCCGCGCGCCGGGCGCGTAGTGCGGATGACGAAATCAAGCCGGTCAACCTCGCCGGCCGGACAATCGTTGTTTTTGCCGACCAGCGGCCCGGCTGGACTTCGGCACAGCGCAACCGGCGTGCACCGTTCCGTCCAGGAGTCGCCGAACGTATCGGAGAAGTTGTCGTACAACACGGCTTCTGGCGGCATGCCGCTGCCCTCGGCAATTCCATCAAGTTCATCAAGGATATCCGGCAATTTGCAAGTCAGCAGTTTGCGCGCGGCGGTAATGAACCGCGCGGCCTTTGCCGCCCGGCTTTGAATGTTTTTGTATTCATGGTTGCGCGCTATGCCCTTCCGCGCCGCTTCGCCGTACTGGCGACCCATTTCCCGCGGACTGCCCTGGCATTCAATGCTCAACATAATTCATTTTCTCCCGCATATCGCCTTTCCGGCTCCAATAAAAACCTCGTCCGAATCCGGCGGATAAGAAAGCATAAACCTTCAAATTGTGCCAAAATATGTGTTCGCGTCAAGTTTTGCTTCCGATTTTTTAGGTTCTATGGGGAAACCGTATTTTCCCCTTCACTGCGCTTGAAGCGCTGTTTTGGCGGCGGTCCAGAATTCAAGTTTGTCATGGCAATCATTTTCGCGGCCATCTGGATGAAAAATATCGTGCCTAAATCGCGGATATGATACGGCGAATTGTCTGTGCCGTCAGGCGGCAGAACTTTTTCAAGGATTGCTCCCGTCAAATTCGGGTCGGACGGATTTATAAACTGCATTTTCAAACAATATTCCAGGCCTCTTGCCAGATGGCCGGAAAATTCTTTTTTTCCGGTCAAGCGTTCATATTCAAGCCACATAATCATCGCGCAATCAAGCCCGGAAACGGCATGCCCGAACGAATCGGTATTGAAATCCAGGTATGTTCCGCGGAAAAGCCCCCCATCCGCGCGCTGGGCTCTTGCATACCAGCGGCATGCCCGCTCAAAACATTCAAGATATTTTTTATCATTGCTGGCCAGGTATGCTTCCCGCATCGGGAATCCCCACCAGTAAGCGTGCCGGGGGTGAATCAGGCCTTTGGTTTTATTGCATGGACCGTATTTGACCCAGTTCCCCGCCGGCCATTCGTCTTTTAACAGCCGATCGGCGGTTTCAAAAAATATGTCTTTAAACACGCTTTCAGAACTCATCTTGTGTGCTTTTATAAAAATCGCGTCATCAAAAAGCGGCCGGCCCGGCACGCCGTAGGCGTTGGCGATGAATTTCTTCCGTTCCGGATCATATAAATCCCTGAAAATTCCTTGCCCTTTAATCCATGCTTTGCGCGCAATCCAGTTGGCGGCCGCCATGAATGCTCCCGAATATTGACGGGCGCCCAAAACATCATCCAGCACGAGCAGGCCGTCCATGCATTCCAGTATTGCCGAAGTATTTACTTTATCAGGATAGTCTTCATAAGCCAGAATCAAACCGTTGTTTTCGTCTGAGCCGTCTTTTATCTGGTTGTTTACGATGAAATCCGCTCCGGCCTTGGCGGCCGCCAATAATTTCACGTCGTCCGTAACGCTGTAGGCCATGGCCAGGGCCTTCACGGCCTGGCCGGTATGCCAGACTGGACAGAAAAACGACCATGCTTTTGTCGCCGCCCAATATTCGCCGCGCAAGGCCCCTTGCCATAATTTATGTTTGTGTTTCCGGGGCGTCGGATCGTTTTCATCCTTGACCTGGGCGATATCGGTAACCCAGGCGCAGGCAAGCTCCATGCTTTCGCAAAGACGTTTTGCGGAAAACTCGCAATTTCCTATGATAATTGTTTTGTCCCTTGCCATCTTCATTGCTTTTTTAGCGCCATTTTATCAAATTCAGCGCCATCCCGTAAGATTATTTTTCAGAAAAATACAAACACGCAATATCGCGGAAAAACATAATTTAATTTTAATGGCACCCCCTGAGCGTTTTCCCTGACTGCAAGCGCGCAATGGTTTTGGCAAGCGAGTGCCGCAAATTGAAAATCGCCGGCGCTTCCGCGCGGGCATAATCCGCGATATTCATTGAGGCATACAGCTTCCGCAAAGACGCGATCTTGCCGCGCACGAGGGGCGTCTCCAGCAATCCCCTGGTCTGCATCACGCCCTGCGCATGTCCAAGGTCGGTTAATCCCCACGAGGTAACCGCGGCATTGGCTTCAAGCGCAAGGCAATAGGCTGCGACCAGCTTTGCGTCCCATCTTCTCTCGGAACGGATCACAAACCTTCCGGCAAATTCCGCCCAACTCAGGTCCGGTTCCCATGTCAATTGGGAATACAGAAAAAACTGCTGTTCCATCTCCCGATGCAATATCGGCTCCCAGGAAATGGATGGCAGGGCGCTCTTGCGCGCCAGGTTCACATAAATTCCCAGCCAAGGTTCGTAGTCCCGGTAATAATCACGGATAGCCGGCAGGTTGTTCAACTCCGAGCTGTTGCTTTCGGACGCTTCCAGTCCGCCGCCGCCGTCTTCATGGCCCGTGGTTACCGGCAGTTCCGTCCGCTCCAGCAGATAGTTGCCCAGCCAGCGGAACCAGCAGAATAATTCCAAATTTGGTAATTCGGCGCAGTGCTCAACGATCTTCCTCGTCGCGTCGCCGAACATTTTGACCGCCGTCCTCATGCGTATGCCTGGCTTGCGGCCGACGGCGGTTTCATATGCTTTTACAAAACAGCGGTAGACCAGTTCGCGGTTGCCATCCAGCCCCCCGCATTGCGGGCACCGGCAGATCTTGCTGGGAAACGCATGCCCGATGTGAAAATCAAGACCGTCAAGCGCCGGATAGCGTTCCAGGGTTTCCGCCACAACGTCCGCATAAAACCTGGCCGCGGAAGGATGCGAAAGGCACGTTATCGCATTTGGATCGCTCAGAATATCCCTGAACGATCCCTTGCCGGCCTTGAAAGGACGCAAACGGGCCCGCACTGCGCAGGGCGACAAAATCTCCGGGCAAGTTCCCGTCTCCATGGAATACCCCGACGCCATATAAATATCAGAAGCCCATGTCCTTATGCCCCATTCATGAAGACGCTCAAGAAGCTGGGGATAAAAATCCGTTCGGACATTCGGATGCTGCGGATCGGCCAGCAGGGGAAATTTTTCAGAGGCATACGTCAGCCCCCATCCCCGGACAAAGGCAAGCAGATTGTAATCCGTCAAGCGGAATGAAGCGAGCCAGTCGGCAAATTCATTCACCCCGGCCTGACTGGCCGGGCGCCAATACTCCAAAGTCGCCCGGAATCGGCCGCAATTCATGGCGTCTGTCTTGATATGCCGGCTTTCAAACGCCGGCTTGTGAACCCCCTCAAAGGGATATATCACAACATTTCCTTCCGCATCGCGATAAAGACGGTCGCAAAGCGTCAGGAGCGCATTTTTTAATCCGGTTGGCGTATTTGCGGCAAGCAAAAGGGTCTGGTTTTGGCTTCTTTTGAGACGCGCGGCGATAAACCCCTGTGCGCCATATTCGGCTTTTTCCAGGGATTTGAGGCGTCCATCCGGCAAAAGAATCGCCTCCGCCTCCTGTAGATTTGCCATTTCATTTTTTTTCCACGGAAAACACATTGCCGCGACATTGAAGCGAGCGGGCTCTCCGCCTCTGCCTATCTCAAGGCGGCAATTGAGCTCGTTTTTCGCAATATGAACCAGCCGCTGCGCGGCAAGCCACACCGCCCCTTTTTTCGGAACATTCAGATATATTCTTCCCGCCCGTCCATTTTTGTCCGCCATAATCACCGGCTCCGTAAAATTTTTCATTGTCATTTGATTTACCCCGCGCTTATCTTGTTTTACCTGAATATTGCACGAATTTCGTGCAATATTCGGGTTTTATGAAACGCCATAATCTTTCCTTATTGGAAAAAATAATAAATTCTTGTTGCCAAACCAAATAAATAATGGTGATATTTTGTGGATTTTGGTGACGAAATGAAGGCAAAATTGAAATCAATCCATCGTTCCACCCCCGCGCCCGCCGCCAATCTGCCTTTCGGCGTCCGGAGCGCCGGCCATTACCGCCTGGCGCCTGATTTCAAGAGCAATGTTTTTATCACGGATTTTATCCAAATCTTCTGGTGCGCGTCCGGAGCGGGGGCCATCATCTTCAACGGAAGCGAGCGCATCCTGCGCAAAAACCAGGCGGCGATTTATTTTCCGCGGATGGAACACCGCTTTTTTTCAACCGCTCCCGAATGGGAATTTTACTGGTGCACTCTTGACGGCAAGCTTGCGGAAGTCTGGGTGTCCGCATTCGGATTGAACGCCGGCATTTACAACACAGGGCCGGCGCCGGCGAATCTGTTCCGGCGTCTTTTCAAGGCGGTCGGCAATCCGGCGCCGGAAGGGGGATGCCATGCTATCACGTTAACATCCCAATTGCTGGAAAAAATGTGGCTGGGAATTTTACGAGGCGGCCGCGGACCGGTCAGCGAAGTCCAGGCGGCCGTGGAGAACATTCACGCCGGCTGGAACGATCCTGCATTGAGCGTGAAGGGCCTTGCCCGCGCCCTGAAAATACACCGTTCCATTCTGTCGCGTCGGTTTCGGGAATCCCTGGGCATCTCGCCGAGCGAATATATCACCCGTTTGCGCATCCAGCATGCCATGGCGTTGCTGCACGGATCGCAAAAAACAATCGCGGAAATAGCCGAAGCCTGCGGATGGATTGACCAGCATTATTTTGCCAGATTGTTTAAAAAAAGATTCGGCATCTCGCCTTCACGCGTTCGTTGCTCGCCCGGACGGAGTTTTTGACTTCGGAGCAGGCGGTTGGCGCTCAAATCGGCCCGGCGCGTCTCCCGCGCCGCGGAACTCCGCCCGCCCGTTCACTGCACAATATTTTTGCCTTGTTTTTTATCATTTCATTGCTAACGTTCGTTGCCTTAACCCGTGCATTGCGCAATGAAGCCGAAAACTGAGCCGGGCGCAGAATAGAAAGGAATTGGCAAGATGATTTCTGGCAGAAAATCACCTAAAACCGTGGCGATTATCGGTGCCGGGGGGCGCGGCGCGCGTTTTGGCGACATGATCGCCGAGACTTTTTCCGAAAAGGTGGTGGCCGTGGCCGAGCCGCGCCTTGAATACCGCCAGGGGCTTGCCCGCCGGCATGGCATCCCGCCCGAACGGCAGTTTGCGGCCTGGCAGGATTTTGCATCCGGGCCGCGAATGTGCGACGCGGTGGTGGTCGCCACCATGGACCAGGATCATGTCGGGCCGGCGGTCGCCTGCCTGGAGAAAGGCTACGATCTGCTTCTTGAAAAACCAATGGCGACTACGCTTGAGGACTGCCGCGCCATTGAAGCGGCCCAGAGCAAATTCGGGGGAATAGTTGCCGTGTGCCATTCCTTGAGATATTGCAAGGGTTTCCGCAAGGTGTTTGACCTGGTCGCGTCCGGCGCGCTCGGCAGCATTGTCAGCATTGATCAGCTGGAGGACGTGGCCTTCTGGCACCAGGCGCACAGTTTCGTGCGCGGCAACTGGGGGAATGAAAGCCGTTCCGCATTCATGCTCCTTGCGAAAAGCTGCCATGATATTGACTATATCGCTTTCCTTGCCGGCAAGCCCTGCCGGAGAGTGAGTTCTTTCGGGGCATTGTCGTATTTTTGCCGGGCGAACGCCCCGCAAGGCAGTCCGGAACGCTGCACGGACGGCTGTCCGGCGGAAGAGACCTGTCCTTATTCGGCCGTCAAAACGTATGTCAATTCTTCAAGAACGACATGGCCGGCCGACGTGGTCAGTTACGACCACAGCGCCGCGGCGCATCTGGAGGCGATTAAGACCGGGCCCTACGGCCGGTGTGTGTTCAAATGCGATAATGACGTCGTTGATCACCAGGTGGTTGCCATGGAGTTTGACGACGACATCACCGCCACTTTTACCATGACGGCCTTCGGTTTCGGCGGGCGCCAAATCCGGGTGCACGGCACGGAAGGCATGCTGCGCTTTGTTGACAAGGAAAATGAAATTATTCTGCATACGTTCCGCGACCGGAACACGGCGACGATCAAAGTGGCGCCTGAATCCGGCGGACACGGGGGCGGGGACGCGCGCGTGGTGCGGGAGTGGCTGCAGGCTTTGCATACGGGAAATGCCGGCGGCATAGTCACCAACGCCCAGGAATCCTTGCGCACGCACACCATCGTTTTTGCCGCGGAGAAATCGCGCCGCGAAAAGAAAACAATAGACCTTACGTTAATGTGACGCGCCCGATGGGCGACCGAACGGCCGTGCCGTTTCAGGTTTGTTTTTTTTCGGCAAAGATGCTGTCTGATAAAATCTTCCATGCGATTCGGGTTGTCCAAGACCGCGAATGCGGCGGCGGGCGGCTTTTCCTGATAAAAATTCATGTTGACAAATCTTGGCGGCCTGCCATTATGTACACGTGTACATGAAAATAACCGCAAAAAGAGGGCGGCATGATGTTGAAATATAAGCCGGATTTTGACGAGGCGCGCGCGGCCTGGAATCATTACTGGGCCGGAGAAAAATGGAAACGCCCCCTCGTTGTTCCCGTCCCCGTCCCGAAGAATGCCGGCGTAAAAGCGGAGTTTCCCGATAAAAAACGTTACTTTCATGTTCTCACGGGAAATTACCGGCAGAGATTTGACCTCATTGAATCGTGGCTGGAAAATCATGTTTATCCGGCCGAAGCGATTCCCGCCTTCGGCCCGGACCACGGCCCGGATCAATTCGCCGCCTGCCTGGGCGCTACGCTGCATTTTTCGCCCGATTCGCCGGAGACCTCCTGGGTTGAGCCGTTTGTTGACGACTGGGCCGATGTTTTGCCGCTGAAATTGGATGAGGAGAACGCCGTTTGGCAGTCATGGGTAAAATTTACAAGACTGCTGGCCGGCCATGCGCGCGGCAAATACCTGGTCAGAGTTTGTGATTTGCATGCAAACGCGGACGCCTTGAGCGCCATTCGCGGTCCGGACCGCCTTTGCCTTGACTTTTACGATTGTCCAGAGTTGGTGGAGCAGGCCATGCGCGATGTGCGGCGTCTTTATCAGCCAGTTTATAACCGGCTTTACGAGGCCGCCGGCTATAATCGCGCGATTGGCACGTCCGGCTGGGCGCCGTTCTGGTGTGAAGATAAATTCGCCACGATCCAATGCGATTTTATTTGCCTGGTAAGCCCGGAAACCGCGCGCCGCTATATTCTGCCGGCGCTTGAAGAAGAAGCGGAGTTTCTAGACCACTGTGTTTTTCATCTTGATGGGCCGGGCGCCTTGCCGCATCTTGATGGCATTCTTTCCATTAAAAAAATTGATGTGATCCAATGGGTTCCCGGCGCCGGCCGGCCGAAAATGTGGATGCCGGAATGGCTGGATATCCTGAAACGCTGCCAGAAGGCCGGGAAGGGGCTTCAGATTTACGATTTGACGATTGATGAGGCCAAAAGCATTCACCGCCAGCTTGTCCCGGCCGGACTGGTTTATTGCGTGTCCGCCGGCACGGTCGGCGAGGTTGAGGAGTTTTGCCGCTGGCTTGAAAAAAACAGTTAACGCCTTGATCGCACGGCCGATTTTTCCGGCAAACTCCGGCGTTTTCGGGGAACGGCTTCATAACCCACCGGGTTTCCGTCCGGGCGGATTCGCGCTGGCGGGAGAATCAAATACGGCGCAAAAAATAGTCATGGTCAAGCCGGCGTTTGTGCAAAAGCACGGTAACAACATAAAAAGGCGGTGTAATCGCGGCGAAGTCGCGGCCCGGGCCGGCGTCAGCTCGGCGACCGTTTCGCGTGCCTTCAATCTGCCCGGGAGCGTTTCAAGAGAAAAACTGCGGCGTGTGCTTCGGATCGCAAAGGAACTGGATTATTTTCCTGACCGCAACGCAAGCGCCCTGCGGCGCAGGGGGACCGGAACGATTTTGCTGGCCATGCCGCGGCGCCATGTTAATCCCGGCGACGTCAACAGCGTCTACGGCTGGTCATATACCAGGGCCATCCAGAGCGTCCAGGATGTGCTTGATCCCACGCTTTTCCGATTGCAGCTGGCCGGCCTGCGGCCGGGCTGCAGCTTAAAAAAAATACTTGAGAAATATCCATGCGAAGGAGTGATTGTCGGCCACGACCTTGTCACTCCGGCGCTGGCGCGTTTCCTGAAAAAAACCGGTTTACCGCACGTGTGTTGCGCCAGGACGGGCTGTTATTCCGGCCTCAATGTCTGTTATATTGATGAATTTGAGGGCGGCCGGCTCGCCGCCCGGATTTTTCGGGAGCGGAAACTGGCCCGGCCGGCGCATATTACCTGGCACGCGAAAAGGCCCGGGGTTTGCCGGATACGCTGGGAGGGATATCGCGCCGGGTGGGAAGGCCGTAATGTCATATTGCAGGATGGCGAGCCGAATATTCAGGGCGGGTACAAGTCGGCCATGGCTCTGGCGCCGCGGATAAATGCCGGTGAAATTGATTGTATTTTCGTGGTCAACGACTTGACGGCGGTAGGGGTGATTTATGCCCTGCTGGAAAAACGGATTCGTATTCCCGCGGATGTGGCGCTGCTGGGATATGATAATCTTCCTTTCATTCATACTCTGCCGGTGAAATTGGCGACGCTGGATATTTCCTTCGGGCGGCTCTATGCCAGAGCCGCCGAGTGCCTGCTCATGGGCTTGCGCGAGCCAGTCTCCATCCTGGAAAGAATTATACCGGTTTTTGTTCCGGGCGATTCTCTTTGATTTTACCGCAACGATTGCCGCCGCTCAAGCGCGGATTGACGGGAAGGGATATATGCCTTAACGGCCCGTCCGGTTTTTTCCCTCATTTTTTCGTTCCGCGCCGGATGGCATTGGTTCCGAAGGCGCGGCCGGACCGGGGGACGCGGCGGGCCTTTGCCGCCTTATTTCGCTGCCATAAATTTCACGCAGACCGGCGTGCCCACCTCGTATTCCTGCCCCGTGAAGGAGAGCCGGCCCGTCGCCGGATCAATTTCGTAGACAAGGATATTGTTACTGTCCTGGTTGGCGGCAATCAGCCAGCGGCCGCCGGGATCAAGGCTGAAGCCGCGCGGCGTTTTGCCTCTTGACGAAGCATGTTCCAGGAGCGCCAGCCGGCCCGTGGATTTATCAACACTGAAAACGGCAATGCTGTCATGTCCGCGATTGGAGCCGTAGGCGAATTTACCGGAAGGATGCACCTGTATTTCGGCGGTGGTGTTCTTGTTCCGGAAACCGGCCGGAAGCGAAGAAACGGTCTCTATCGTTTCCAGCGCGCCGGCGTCGGCGTCAAAATTGAAGGCGGTGATCGTGCTGCCCATCTCGTTGATGACATAAGCGCGCTTATTATCGGGATGAAACGCAAAATGCCGGGGGCCGCTGCCGGGCGGCACGGCGGCAAACGGGACATCGTTCGGCGCGAGGGTTCCCCTGGCCCGGTCAAATTTATATATAAAAACTTTATCCAGGCCGAGATCGGCGACAAAGGCAAAACGGTTGTCGGCCGAAAGGTTTATGGAGTGGGCGTGCGGTTCTTCCTGGCGGCGGCCGCAGGGGCCGGACCCCGAATGCTGTACAAAGCCGGTTGATTCCCCGAGGCTGCCGTCCTCTTTAATTGCGATTACAGCGGCGCTGCCGCTGTTGTAATTGGCCAGCAGGACATATCTGCCGGTTGCATCCACGACCAGGTGGCAGGGGCCGGTCCCCCTTGAGGACACCTGGTTCAACAACGCCAGTTGGCCGGTGGCCGCGTCTGTTTTGAAGGCGCTGACGATCCCCGCCCTCTTTCCGCCGGGTTGGAAAACCGTTCCCACGGCGTAAAGACAGGGGCGGGACGGATGAAAGGCGACAAAAGAGGGATTTTCAGATTTGGCGGCAAGCTCCGGTTTTGACAGCGCGCCGGTGGATGGATCAAAGCGGGCCGCATAAATGCCCTGGCTTGATCCCTTCGTATATGTTCCGATATATACGAAACAGGCTGGTTCGGCCGCGCGCGCGGAAACTGCGGAACCGAACAGCGCAAATGCGCAGAAAGAGAAAAACCCCTTCAGGCCAACCGCGGCCGAATAATCAAACGCGCAGTTGTTTGCGAGAGGCAAAGCGGAAACAGTCTGCATCCCGGACCTTTCTGATTTTTTACCGGTTACAACGGGTCCCGCCTGCGCGGGCAAACCGCCCATGCTTTGATTGCTGTATTGAAGTATAACCATCGCTTCGGCTGAAATGCAACGACATTATTTCCATGTGCGCCGCCGGGCCGATACGGCTGTCTTTATCCGGGATTTTCCGGCGCGCACATGAAACATCCGGGTTAACCGGCGCTTTACAGGGCGGCTGGTTTTGTTACTCTATGACGTGATATGGAACAGACGGCAAACAAGAAAATCGCTAACCGGAAAAACCGGTTTACCTCCGGTTCCCGGCCGCGCATTCTGCTCTGCAGCGTTTTCGGGCCGTACGGCGTCAATGACGAGTATGGCCGCGCCGACAACAAAATGGAGCTTTACCACAACCAGGTTACCCGGCTGCAGGGTCCGGCCTCCCTGCGATTCCAGCACCGGTCGTTCGGGTTGTATTTCATTGCGGCCAATATCCGCGCCGATACAACCGTGCTTGATTTTCCCTCCCGCGGGCGTTTCATCCGCGAAATCCGGAAAAAATACGATATTGTCGGCATATCGTTCATCACCCCAAATTTTGCAAAGGCGCGCGAGATGGGCCGGCTGGTCCGGCTTTACGCGCCTAAATCCGCGATCATCATCGGCGGACACGGCGCCGCGATAGAGGGCGTGGAAAAATTGATTGACTGCGACTTCGTGGCCCGCGGCGAGGGCATCCGCTGGCTGCGCGAATTTCTCGGGGAAAACCCGAAAGCGCCGATCGCGCATCCCGTCCTGCCCTGCAGCGAGCGCGGCCGGATTTTCGGCATTCCCATCCCCGGCGCGCTGCCGAGCGTCCTGGTGCCCGGCCTGGGTTGTGTCAACGGCTGTCATTTCTGCTGCACTTCCCATTTTTTTGAAAAGGCTTACGTTCCTTTTTTCCGCACGGGCAAGGAAATTTTTAAGCAGGCCGACCGGATCGCGAGAACGCGCGGCACGAATGAATTTTTCGTCATGGATGAAAATTTTCTCAAGGATGCCGGCCGCGCAACTGAACTGCTGGTTGAGATGGAAAAACACCGCCGCTGGTTCAATTTTTACATATCGTCCTCCGCCGAGGCCATCACGGCGTTCGGTCCGGACAAGATGGCGCGGCTCGGCGTATGCTTTGTCTGGATCGGATTTGAATCGCGAAACACCGAAACGCTTTTCACCAAGAATTCCGGGATTGACGCCGCGCAACTGGTGCGCGAACTGCGCGATCGCGGCATCTCCGTCCTGGGCTCAACGATGCTCTGCATGGAACACCATACGCCCGACAACATCACCGCGGACATTGATTTTGCCGTCGCCCTCCAGACGGATTTTGTCCAGTTCATGCTCTATACCGGCATGCCCGTGACAAAACTCTACGAGGACCTCAAGGCGCGCGGGTTGTTGAAGGCCGGTTTGCCCTACGAGGAATGGCACGGACAGAACATGTTGAACTGGAACCATGCGGCGTTTCCGGACGGGGCGGCAAAGCGCTGGCTGGACTTCGCTTTCCGCCGCGATTATGAGGTTAACTCCTGTTCCCTTTATCGCATGACCGACACGGCCCTGCGCGGATATCGCCGGTTGGCGGCGATGGCATCAAGGGACGAGTGTCTTAACGAGCGCATGCGCCAGCTCGGCCGGCGCGCGCGGTTTTACTCGCACCTGCTCCCGGTCATCGCGCGGCACGCGGTGAACGCCGGCGAGCGGCAGCGGGCCAGAGCGCTGGACGCGGAACAGCTTCGGCTTCTGGGCCCCTTGCGGCCCATGGAAAAGATTTTACGCATCAGCGCGCAGGCGCTCGCCTTGCGCTGGGACCTCCGCCTGCGCTGGTTCGGCGACGGCATTCAGCCGGCGACGATCACCACGCGCTACCGCGCGCCCCGTGAAAACCCCTCTGCCAAAGGGGCGGCGTAGCCGGGGACGGGCAAAACGAAGAATCCGGTCCGGCCCGCGGCATCATTAATCCTGAATTTTATTTTGTTTTTTACATTCCGATTATGTATTCTCTGCCCGAGTCGGCCGCGCGTCCGGCCGGATGAGCGCAAAGCGCCCGCCGGTTTGCCGGCGGCCGGGAATAATTTTCAAAACCAAGCGATTTATGGTTTTATATCAACTCAAAAAAATGTTGATTCTCATTCTGGGCGGAACGGTGCTGCTCTTCGGGCTTGTTTTGATTTTTCTGCCGGGGCCATCCTGTATCGTGATCCCGGCGGGGCTTGCCATTCTGGCGCTTGAATTCTCATGGGCGCGGAATCTTCTGAAAAAAACCCAAAAGATCATGGGGGGCGGCATTTCCCAATGGGCCTTCTGGAAAGGCCGGGGTAAAAATCCACAAGACAAACTTCCGGATTTGAACGCCGATTCCAAAATTCCTTGATTAACAGATGAGATAAAGGTAAAAACTCGGGAGTGAATTTGTTTTACCCATGCATTCAATTCCGGTCATAGAAGGCTATAAAATCCTCTCCAGGATCGGCGAAGGGGCCACCTCGGTCGTCTGGAAGGCGCACCAGCTTTCGCTGGACCGCACGGTGGTGATCAAGGTTCTCTCCGATAATTTGTCGCGGGAACCCGAAGACGCAAATCTTTTTTTAAAGGAAGCGCAGACTGCCGCAAAACTCAAGCACAGCGGTATTGTGCAGGTTTATGATTTCGGACAGATCAAGGGCGACGGCCGGTATTTCCTGGTCATGGAGCACGTCTCCGGCTATACGGTCGGCGAATGGGCGCGGCGGCGCGGCCGGCTCAAGGAGTTTGACGCGGTTGTGATCGCCCATCACGTCGGCGAGGCCCTCAAATACGCCTGGGACCAGGCGCGTGTCATTCACTGCGATATCAAGCCCGAAAATCTGATGATAGACGCCGATGGCACCGTCAAGGTTATGGACCTCGGTTTGGCCCACATGGTTTTTTCTGCCGGTATTGTTTCCGCCGGTTCGGGGGAAAACATGGTCATGGGCACGCCGAATTACATGTCGCCGGAACAGGCCTCCGGAAACGACAATCTGGACTGCCGGACCGACATTTATGCGCTCGGCCTTACGCTCTATCATGTTCTTACCGGCGTGCTGCCCTATGGCAGCGGCGACGCGCTTGATATTCTTGAAAGACAGGCCCGGGAGCCTCTGGTGAACCCGCAGTCCTCCAATCCCGAATTGTCGGATGGTATCACCCGCTTGATCTTGAAAATGACGGAAAAAAATATTGCCGGGCGTTACCAGGATTGGACGGGAGTGTTGGCCGACCTGGTCGTCTTGCTGCATAAACAACGGGAGCAATCCGCGGCCGGGGCGGCTCAAAACAGGGACGAAGGCAAGCCCGGCGGGCGCGCCGCTAAAAGCGAAAGCGCCGGGGCGGACAATACCGCCGGTTTTAACGAGGGCTTCAAAGAATGCCCGTACTGCGCCGAGCCTATCCGAAAAAAAGCCATTTACTGCCGCTATTGCGGTAAAGACATTAGAAAACCGCAGCCAAAGCACGGCGCGGCGGCGCATACCTCGGTGAAACTGCGTTTGAAACCGGTGGCCATGCCGGTTCCGGCGCGCACCGAAAGCTCAAAAAAGCCGCAGGTGAAGACCGGACGCAAGTGTTCCCATTGGGCCGGAAATCTGCGAATGATGATTTCTTTGCTGCTCCTTGCCTTCCTGGCCTATTACTGGTATAATAAAGTGCGGTATAAACGCGATGTTGTTACGCCCTTGAAGTCGCAATTCATGCGTGAAGTAGGCGGCCCGGCTAAAATTGCCGCCGCAAAGATGATAAAAAAAGTCAAGGGCTTCCTGGACGAGAATTTTGAAGACCTTGAAGAAGACAACTCATACGGCAAGTAAAAAACTTGTGCCGCGGCCTGAAGGTGGCAGCCCGAAATAATCCGCCAGCGACCGCGCCACGTCGTAAAATCCTTCGCGAATGCCGAGTTCTCTTCCTTTTTCTCCGGGACGGTAAACCAGGAGCGGCACGTATTCCCGGGTGTGATCGGTTCCGCTGAATGCGGGATCGTTTCCATGATCGGCCGTGATTATCAAAAGGTCCCGTTTGCCCAGTTTGGGGATCAGGTCCCCCAGGAAAAGATCGGTCCGTTCCAGACACGCCGCATATCCGGCCGGGTCGCGGCGGTGGCCGTAAAGCATGTCAAAATCAATCAGGTTGGCGAAAATCAGCCCGTCCGTTCCCTCGGCGACCAGTTCTTGCAGTTTTAGCTGGGACAAGGAGTTATCGGCGGTATGGAATGACGCGGTGATTCCGCGTCCGGCGAATATATCCTCAATTTTGCCCACGGCCGTAACCCGGATGCCGGCGGCTGTCAGGCGGTCAAGGATTGTCGGCTCGGGCGGCGGGAAAGAATAATCGCGGCGGCCGCCGGTCCGCCGGAACCCGCCCGGTTTTCCAGCATAAGGCCGGGCGATGACCCGCCCGATACGATATTTATTTCCCAGCCGGCGCGCGATTTCACAGCCGCGGTATAGTTCGTCAAGCGGGATAATTTCCTCATGCGCCGCGACCTGCAGAACCGAATCGGCGCTGGTATAGACGATCCATGCCCCGGTTTCAAGCTGTTGCGGCCCAAGCTCTTCAATGATAACCGTCCCGCTTGCCGCCTTGTTGCCGATGACTTTTCTTCCCGTTTCCGCCTCAAAGGCGCGGATCAATTCGGGCGGGAATGAATTTTCCTTCGCAAACAACCGAAACCCCCCGGCCAGTTCCAGGCCCGCAATTTCCCAATGCCCCGTGGTGGTGTCCTTGCCCCTTGAAATTTCCCGCATGGCGCCGTAAGAGGCCAGCGGCCTTTCGGCCGGCGGAACGCCGGGAATTGAATCCCCGGGCGTTATTAAAGCGGGAATGTTTCCCAGCCCCATTTGTTGAAAACATGCCAAACGCAGACCCCCGGCCGCTTCGGCCGTGTGCGCCAGCGTGTTCGCGCCGGCGTCTCCGAACTCAGCGGCGTCCGGCGCCGCGCCGATGCCGACGGAGTCCAGAACAATAACTATGGCCCGTTTCATTCGGGAAATTTTCATGCCGGATAATTTGAAATGATACACGGAGAAATGATAACCACAAGCGGTTGTTTCGGGCAAGTTTTTAATCGCAGGGCCGCGGGGAATTTAGTTGCAAAACAGCGGAACCTTGATTATTTTGGACGGCAATGATGTAAATTATGGTTTCCCGGCGGCGCGCCGGGCGGGAAACGTCAAAATCCGGTCGGGTCCGCAAGGCATATTCTGCCTGCCGTCTGCAAATGAAAAATCGTTTTATGGGTGATGTTATTGTCCGGCAGGTTGAAAGCTTCATCCGCCGTCATGATTTTATCCGGCCGGGCGCGCGCGTTCTTGCCGCCGTTTCGGGCGGCGCCGACTCGGTCGCCCTGCTGCATCTTTTAAAAGAATTACAGCGTCCCTTGCGCTTGCGCCTGACCGTCGCGCATTTGAACCATGCCATCCGCGGCCGGGCCGCTGCGGCCGACGCTCTTTTTGTCAAACAATTGGCGCGCCGGCTGCGTCTTGATTGCGTCTCCGGCCGGGCCGATGTTCCGCGGCTGGCCGCACGGCGGGGAGTTTCGCTGGAAATGGCCGGCCGGCGGGCGCGCTACGATTTTTTTGAAAAAACGGCGCGGGCGCGCAACTGCGCCCTAGTGGCTACCGCGCATACCGCCGATGATAACGCGGAAACGATTCTCTTGATGCTTGCGCGCGGCTGCGGCTTGCAGGGTTTGGCCGGCATTCCGCCGCTTTCGCGGACGGGAAAGATAACGGTGGTGCGGCCGCTGCTGGAAACGTCCCGGCGGGCGATTGAAAAATATCTGTGCGCGCGCAAAATACACTGGCGCGATGATGCTTCCAACGCCGATCTCTCCTTTCTGCGGAACCGGGTGCGCCACGAGTTGCTGCCTTTCCTGGAAAAAAATTACAACAAAAACATAAGACAAGTTTTGGGGCGCCTGGGCGACGTGCTGAGGAATGAAAATGAATGTTTGCTTGAAATGGCCGGCGCGGTTTATTCCGAATCCCGCCTTGAAAACGGCCGCGTTATCAACTGCGCCGTTCTGGCAGAGCGTCATCCCGCTCTCCGCCGCCGGGTACTGCGGCAATGGCTTTCAGACCGGGGCGTCAAGCCGGAAGCGATTGATTATCGGACCATCAACGCCGTTGATAACCTGCTTGTCCTGTCCGGCCGGAATCGCTCCGTTAATCTGGCGGGCGGCGCAACCGCCAGGCGCTCTTACGGCCGCCTGGAGATTGAGACGCCGGAAACGAATCCGTCCGCCGGCTACCGGCTTGAAATAAAAGTGCCGGGCCGGAATGTTCTGCCGGGCGCAGGCTTGCGCGTGGATGCGGGAACCGGCCCGGGCGTGTGCCGCGCGCGCGCCGTGTTCGGTGAATTTCCGGTGCGCGCGTCTTTCTCGTTAAAAAAACGGGGCCGCCGACGGATTTTTGCCAGGCCCTGGCGGCCGGGGGACCGGATGCGCCCGTATGGGCTTGACGGCTCAAAGAAAATACAGGACATTTTCAGCGATGCCAAGGTTCCGCCCGCGCTCCGGCGCCGCCTGCCGGTTTTTGAATGCGGCAAAGAAATTATCTGGCTGCCCGGTTTCCGTATCGCCGAGGGGTGGCAGGTGCCGCCCGGCGCCGCCGGCAACGCTTTGCATTTGACGGTCGCGCGGCCGGATCAATTTCCGGAAACGCCCGAGAGCCGCGGGATATCCGCCAATCTTTAGAAAAACACAGAAAGCCGGTTGTATATTTAATTGCAGTGTGATAGAATTTTTTGCAATTTTTGAGAGTTAAAAAAATGCAGAATCCAAATCAAAATCCCCGGAATGCCAAACCCCAGCGTAACGGCGACAACCATTCACCGGTCTCGCTGCGCGTGATCGCGCTCTGGTTCCTCGTGCCGCTCTGCCTTATTATCATCTACAATCTGCTGCGCAACGGTCCGGATGCCGTTGCGGAAATAAAGTATAATCCCGATTTTGTCCAGTTGGTTGAAAGCGGAAAAATCCGCGAATGCAAAATCGTTACCGAAACTTCCGGCGCCCAGTATATCCGGGGGGAAATGATGGCGGTTGATCAGAAAACCGGCCGGCCGCGGAGTTTCAAGGTGGACGTTGTCGTAACCGATGGTCTGCCGGACTGGCTCAAGCAGCACGGCGTGCCCTTTTCTTTTGTCCGCCCCAAGCTTGATTTCTGGCAGCTGGTGCAGGGAGCCTTGCCTTTCCTGCTGGTGCTGGGGCTCCTTTATTTTCTTTTCGTGCGCCAGATGCGGGCGGTCGGCTCCGGCGCGCTGAGTTTCGGCAAAAGCCGCGCGCGGCTGCTGACCCGCGACCGCAACAAAATAACGTTCAAGGAAGTGGCGGGCATAGACGA
>JAQUQV010000046.1 GCA_028715905.1 Kiritimatiellia bacterium | reverse complement strand
TCCGGGACACATCCGGCTCCATGAATTCCATCATGATATACAGGTTCCGGGCGTCATAACAAAGCGCGAGGGACGATTGCTTTTTGAGCGATTTGCTTGCGTCCGCCGGCATGAAACCGTTTTCGCGCCTGTCTTTCCAGCAGACATCATCTGTTTTGAATTCGCGGGCGGGCGGAGCATCAGTTTTTATGGCAAAAACTATTTGGGGCGCATCAGCGACCTGATCATTGGCGCTCAACCGCTCAGCCGGCGCATAGGCCGGCCGGCATGAGGTAATCAACAATAATACCAAGGTTGCCGTTAATTTCTGTTTCATTATTTTTAATTTTCCCTCCATTATGATGACTGTTTCCTGCAATTTATTTGTTTTTTCATTTCAAAAACGATCATTTGATAGCCGGATATTTTGGGAATCACGACCTTCCAGTAACGAGCGTCTGCCGAGAAGCCTAACGGTTGTTTCCCGGGCGCAAGGTAAACCTCGCGAAGTTCATGTCCGTCCCGGCGGAGGAACAATTGCGCATCAATAACCTGTACCGGGTCTTCAATGATTTGCATTTTGGGGCCGCGCCGCTCAGGAACATAAGCCAGGACATGGACCATGGTCCTGTCCCCCTTTTGCGTAACCGCCGCCTGGGCAAAGGAAGGCAATCCGGCCGTCCTGATCATCGGTTCAGGAAACGCTTTTTCAATGCAGTTGCGGACAAGCGTCCGGTAAGCAATCACGGCATGCTCGTGATATGACTCAAAAACAGGAAAACCAAAGTGGAAAACATTCCCGCATTGCAACAGGGCGGGACGCCCGGCGCTTTTTTCAGGCGGGATATACATGTTTTCATGATAGCCGTCCCATGATTTCAAATTAAAGTACGGCCGGCACAGCCCGGCCAGTTCCCTGGCGCCAGCCCCTGCTTTCATGGCAATTCCGGGAGTATAGATTGTGGTCAGCATCTCGGGCAAATCCCGGGCAACTTCCCGCGCCGGCTTGAAAAAAGCCACATTGAACGGTTCCGGACCGGCGCAGGAAATTTTGTATTCTTTCAGGGCAAACTTCTGCTTGCCGGGATTCAACCCCGCCCAGGCCGAACTGATAATAACACCTCCGCTTTTCAGGTGCTTTGCCAGCTTTTTCCCCAGGCCGGCGTCAACAAGAACATGATCTGGCAAAATAATCACGCGGTAACGCGACCAGTCGCCCTCCCCGTCTGAAACGTCAAACTGATATTTGAGCTCCATAAGCATGCGGGTTGCCCCGATAACGGCCGCCCGTTCGCGCTGGCTGATGTAGTGCGGCCCCTTTTGCTTAAGCTCCGGACTGATAATCGCCATTTCAGCCGCCGGGGCGGCGTTAATGGTCCATGGCTCCAATTCCTTGATCTTTGAATAGACCTTCCCGATAAGCCGATAAACTCCTTTTTCCAGTTTTCCGCGCGGGTGCATATGATCGCCGACCATGCAAGCGCCTCCGTTGGCGATTGAATTCAAACAGTCAAACAACAACGAGTGCTCCGGACGCAAGCCGCAAAAGTCGCCCCAACTGTTATGAAACCGTCCGGTCATGGTGAGGTATGGTTTGTTCAGGGTGCGGGCGTACCTGATCACCCAGGGAAGATATTCGTATCCCCACCAACCGGCCGGCAACACCTCAATTTCAATATGCGTCGGCTGTTTCCGATAAGGGATGCCGTTCAGACAAAGACGGATCGGGCGTTTTTGTTTCCTGATGATGCCCTTGACTTCCTCCAGGAAACGATCGGTCGCCAGGACGCAGTAGCGCCTTGCGTCTTCCTCGCTGGTCGGGTCCATTCCCATCCGTTTCATCCCGTCAAGACATTCTTTCCCGTAACACGGCGACAGGTCAAAACAATCAAGGAATATGCCGTCCACCGGATATTTGCCGAGCACCTCCCGGATCATGCCGATCAGATACCGCTGATAGGGAGTATTCAGACAAAGATTCCGAAAAGCAGACCCCATCCGCTTGCAGTGGTAAACATGGCCTTCCTTGTCCAGTTTGCACCAATCGCGATGGCGCAAGGCATGCTCATGGTCTATGCCCGCGTTGAAATAAGCCGCCACCTGAATATCCTGCTTGTGGCATGCCTTCACCATGCCGCCCAGCAAATCCCTTTTCAGCCCCGGATGGGGAACGCCGATCCTGGTCGGGTAATAGGCAAAACCGAGATTGCACCTGGCAAAAACCGTAATATATTCCACGTGCGCTTCCTTCAGCGTCTGCGCAAATTCATCCGCGTCAAAATCACGCCCCACGTCATAAATTCCGGGCATGGTATGAAAATCAAGATGAACGGATCTTTTCGGATTCATAAAACACCCTTATGATGATTGCCAAGCGATGAAGGAACGCGCGCCGGCGGCTCCGCAAGAAGTTTTGCGACCGACTCGTCCGCCAAAAACCGCCTTGTATCAATTTCATCCAGCTTGTGGGCGTCCGTGCCCAGATAAAACGTCACGCCAAGGCGCTTGCCGAACGCCAAATATCTACGCCTGAAATCCGCGTCCCGTCCGAGAACATTGGCGTTTATTTCCCACGCCACTTTTCGTTCCTTCCCCATCTTAAGAATCCCGCACAATTCCGTGTCCGTAATGGCTTTTGTCGCCACGGTGGGGTCATTGAATTTGCCTTTCAAATAAGCCGACGCGAACGGATGCGCAATGCAGTCCGCCCGGCCGGACTTTATCAGTTCCGCAACCACCGCCAGCATATGCCGGGCATATCCGCGCGGCGACGTATCTTGCGGCTGTTCCCAGCAATCAAGATTATAATGCGTGCAGGCGTAAAGCCGGTAATCAAGTTCCCGGTTCATCTCCTTCGTATCGGAATATTTGCCGATGCCGTAGGCTGACAGTTCCGCGCCGAAAACAACCTTGATCTCCGGCGCGATCTTGAGCAAATCGCTTTTCAGGCAAAGGATATTATCCAGCAGGCCGGCCCCGGGATGATGGTGATCAACCAGCGCGATTATTTTAAGATTCGCCGATTGGGCGCGCGCGATTATGTTGGCAACGGTCATATCCCTGTCCGCGCATGCGGAAAAGCGGGTGTGGATATGCAGGTTGCTGTTGAACAACGTTATTTCGTTTTGGAGACGCTTGATATTCATGCGCCCGACCTAAAAATCAACCAATTTCGCAAGGTTTCCGCCCAAAACCTTCTCTTGCTCATCCTGCGACAACCCCCAACCGGAAATCCAGCGGATATCATCAAGCAAACCTTGTCGGCCGCTGTTCCACGGGTAATCAAGACCATAAATGATCCGGTCAACGCCGATTTTGTCAAGCAACAGTTTGATTTTTTCATCTGACAGAAAATATCTCGCGCACCGGCCTGAATTCTGGGTTATGCCCGCGTAGCAATTTTTATTCTTGACCATCACCGCCAAGGCCTGGTCAAAATAATCATTGCCGCCGACATGCTCCAGGATCAGCTTCAGATCCGGAAATTTTCCGGCGACGTCCCCCATGAGAATCGGGAGGTAATGCTCCGTCTGCCAGCCGTGGATGCCGGTATGGACTGAAACCGGGAACCCGGCGCGCTCAATGGTCCGATAATATTGATCATAACGCGGATCGTTTGTTCTTATCCGGCAGCAGGGCGGGTGAAGCTTGACGCCCTTGAAACCCTTCTCAAAATAATCATTGAGAACATCGCAGCAATCCGGGTCCCTGGGATTTACGTTCGCAAATCCGGTAATGTTTTCATACCCCTTAAGCGCTTGAAACAGCCATTCGTTGCATTCGCGGGCGGTTTTGAATTTTATTTTATACCAGGTGTCCCGGGGCATGCAGGAAATGCCCGGGGCAAACGCCACCGCCCGCGCTACACCCGCGCTTTTCATGATATCCGCCATTTCCGCCAATGAACCATCCCCCAGGACATACGGAACCTGCGCCCGATCTATGGCATTATCAGGAAAGACATGCCAATGATTGATGAACATTAATCCCTCCTAAAATGCCGCCTTAAAGCGGAACGCCGCTTTCCTTCAATGCTTTTTGCAGTTTACCCGCGTCCAGCGCCGCCGGCTTGACCGCCGCCTGGGCGCACAACGCGCCGGCCACGCCCGCTCCCTCGCCGATCGCAAAGCATGTCCCGATGACGCGCAAGGACGACATGGCGCCGTGCGTTGCGGAAATACAGCGGCCGGATATCAAAAGATTGCCGATGTCTTTTGATACCAGGCAATCATAGGGAATGTCATAATAATCATTGTCCGGCAGTCTGAGATAAGGAATCAACTGTTCCTTGTGCTTGAGTTTCATGAAGCAGGGCGGATTGATTTCGCATTCCAGCGAGCAAAGCGGGGCAAATTTACCGGCGCCGGATGTAAGCCGGCCCAACGGGCAATGAATGTCAAGGTACCAGCAGCCCCTGGCAATCGTGCGCTCCGGAAATTTCCTGCCATGATTAACGTCGTCATTGGTGAGCTTGTAAAGCCCTTCAATCTGCCTTGTTTCCCGCACGCCGATCGTAAACGGCGTGTCAATCAGATAGGAGGATTCAAATCCGGGGGCCTTCGCCTTTAAAAACCTGAACATTTCATAAGTATCTTTCCTCACCTGGATCTCCGCAGCAATCAAATCCTTCACATTAGTGCCATCCCCGCGGCATCTGGTAATATCGGGAGATATCTCGCTCTCGCGCACCGTGGATCCCTGTTCGCTGAAATCAATCGCCGCAAAAGCGCGGATTTTTTTCTCCGCAATAGCCTTGCCGCATAACTTAAGACATTTCTCCTTTTCAGCCGCCGTTCTTTTCCTGACCCCGCCGATGCGGAACCTGGAACCGAACGACTGCGTGGCGCCGTCCGCCGGGCGGCCTTTGTTATACGAGCAGCCGCTGAAAAACGCCACGTCTCCGTCGCCGGTGGCGTCAATGAAAATTTTTCCCTTGATGGCCTGCCGTCCGGATTTGCTTTCCACGACAATCGCTTTGATTTTTCCATCCCTGACAACCGCATTCACGCAGTATGAATGCAGGTATGGTATTACTTTCGCCTCCGTAACCATGTCGTCACAGACAAATTTGAACAATTCCGGATCAAACCTGACGGATTTCCAGTCTATTTTACCGTTATCCGGCGCCCCTCCGATTTTTTGCAGGCGCCTGACGATTTCCACCGGCAACCCGTCCAGAATGGGCATGGCATGGGCATCGCCATAAATATACTGTTCTTTTCTCTGTTTCCCCTTTTTGGCCGAATAGCCTCCCAACGGCGCATAACCGAAAAGCGGTCCCATCAGGCAGGTGGTGGCCAGGCCGCCGAACACGCCGTATCTTTCAACAATGACCGTTTTGGCCCCCTGCCGCGCGGCGGCAACGGCCGCCGTTAATCCGCCGGGACCGCTTCCGATTACGACCACATCGGCTTGTTCCACAACATCCACTTCTCTTTGGGGTTCCTGTATTCGTTCTGTTTTCATTGTCTCTGGCCTCCTCCTATGATGATGTTTACCGCGTTGCGGCCTACGTTTAAATTAGGCCGCCAAAAGGCGGCAACTGTTATTTTTCGCATGTAGGGGGCGTGCTTGTCGCGCCCCTTCAGAGGGCTTCGACGAGCGAAGCCCCTACAAAAAATAGACAACATTGAAATTCCTATGCATTAAATTGCGCCGCAACTGTTTCTAACTATCAAAGACGTCGGCATGATTGCCTGCTCGCCCTGGTTGCGTTCCGTGCGCCCTTGCATCCTCTCCAGCAATATGCGCCCGGCTTCTTGCCCCGCCACGCGCCCCGGCATGCAAACGGTCGTGAGCGGCGGATCGCTGTATTCCCCCCAGAGAATTCCGTCACAGCCGATAATGGATAAATCTCCCGGTATTTTCAGGCCGGATTCGCGCGCCGCTTTCATGAGACCGATGGCCATGACGTCGTTATATGCCAGCAGGGCCGTCAATTTCCGCAGAAAATCACGATGATCACGCCCGAATTCATAGCCCGCCTCGGCGCTAAAACCATCCACCTCAAAAACCCGGCCGGCGTCAAAAACAATCCCGCCTTGCCGCAAAGCCTTGATATATCCAGCCCGCCTGCTGTGGATCAGCCGCCGGTCAAAACGCCGATTCAATAACCCGATGCGCGTATGCCCCAGTTTGATTAAATAATCCGCCGCCTGACAAAAGCCGCTCGTCAGGTCAAAAGCCACGCTGTCAATCCTTGTTCCTCCACCGCCGCTCCGTATTCCGGAAAGACGCACCAGGGGCAGGCGGCGCGCATACCGGCCGTAATGTTGCGCGTTATTCATCGCCAGGATCACGACCCCCTCCGCCCGGCGTTCAACGGCCTGCGCTAAAAGGATTTGCTCCCGTTTCAGGTCGTGCCCGCAATGCTGGATCAACGCCTCGTAGCCCTGCGCCGCCAGGGCGCCCTGGACGCCGCTGGCAATGTCCATAAAAAACGGGTTAAAAATATCCGGCAGAATCAGGCTTACGGCGGCCCCGCGCCCCCGCCGCAGGGCCAACGCCGTTGGGTGCGGACGATAGGCAAGCCGCTTGGCGCATTTTGCGATTTTTTCCCTGGCCTTTTCGCTGAGACGTGTTCCGGGCATGTTGTTCAAAGCCTGCGAAACGGCCGAAATTGAATAACCGCTCTTCCGCGCCACGTCCTTGATGTTTGCCCTCATTTTTTTTCTTCCACGCCGGACGAACGTATGATATATCGTTTTAGCACTAAAATAACAACGCGCCCGGGGTTTGTCAAATCTTTTTTTTATTTTTTTCGCGCAGCGGCCGGCGCGGAAGGATTTGCCTTGAATTCCGGATGTTTTTTCCCGCGAAACATTTTCGCCGGCGTCCTTTCCCGGCGATTTATTGATGTTGTTGAACGCGCATCAATACCGGGATGGACGCCGTTATTTGGAGCAAAGAACGACGGTTGCCGCGCCAGGCCGAAAATCAACTCCCCCCGCGGAAAATAAAGAAGACCGCGCCGCAGAGGCACAGGCCGGCCCAGAGAAAGTCAAGCCGGACAGGCTGTTTCATGTAAAATACGGCAAAGGGGACGAAGACGGAACAACCGGCATATTTCCTCCGTTATAAAACCAGGATGGCGCGACTGCGGACGGCCGCGAGCCGCGGGGTATTCTGGAGAAAACGAATAAAAATTGATAATTGGAAATTGAACATTCAATGTTCCTGATTCCATGCCCCCTGCACGCTTACCCACCCTTCCCGGCCGGGAATTTTTCCTTCTGAAATTATACCGGCCGGAATTACATCGGCGGCGACTATCAATGCGCCCAGCGGACAAAACTCGTGGCCAAGCGCCTTGGCATTTTTAATCAATTTAATAAATTCATCTTTAACCGCAATGCCTTCCGCCTCGGCATGAATCGTCAGAACATTGAGTTTATCCGGCCGCAATTGGGAAAGCACGTAATCGCCGAACGATTCGGAACTAACACCGTTGCGGCCGGCCACTTCATCGTAGGTCGGCAAAGTTACCGGCACCTGGGGCTGGGCAAGCCGCCGGCCGGCAACCACCGGAAAAAAGACCGAAGCCCCGCGGCAGTCGCTGTTGTAAACGAAGGGGAATTTCAATTTTTCAACCAGAACCTGCTCCGCGCATTTCCAACCCGGCACGGCGGAACAGTTGACCGGCCGCCCGATAACATCGGCAAGCATTTCAAAACCGCGCCGCAATTCCGCATGGATTGCGGAAGCATCCATTTTTTCAATGCCGGCCTGCCATTTATGATGATCCCAGGCATGCAGGCCGATTTCATGGCCGGCCGCGTCCGCCGCGCGGATGATTTCCCTGCATTTTTCGCCGATGACCGGCCCCGGCCAGATTGTGCCGCGCAGGAGAATATCCCAGCCGTAAAGTTTGCCCGCCCTGCTTCGCAGCATCTTCATGAGGAAAGCGGGTTTGAAAAGGCGGCGGAGATGCCGGCCCATATTGTCGGGACCGGCCGAAAAAAAGAAGGAGGCCCGGATACAATTCGCGGAAAATATTTCCAGGAGAGCGGGAACGCCGGCGCGTGTGCCGCGGAATGTATCCACGTCAACTCTCAGCCCGATTTTCATTCAAATCAAAAAAAATCCGGGATTCATTCATCCGATGCGAGGTTGAATTCGCCGGAACCGGCGGCCTCCTTAAGAAAGAAATCCAGCGTCCGGTCAACCGCCCCTTCCAGGCCGACCTGCGGTTTCCAGCCGAGCAGTTTTCCGGCCTTGGCGATGCTGGGCCGACGGTGCGCCACATCCTGGTAACCCTCGCCGTAATATTTTCCGCTTTCAATTTCCAGCATGCCGGCAAACGGCGGGAATTTGCCGCGCAGAGGATGGCGGTCAAATTTGCGCGCGATGATTTCGGCCAGTTCCCGGATGCTGGCCTCGTTTTCCGGATTGCCGATGTTGAATATCTGGCCGTCGCAGACCCCGCCCGGATTTTCAATGATTCTGAAAAGGCACTCTATGCCGTCGCGGACGTCGGTGAAACATCTTTTCTGTCCGCCGCCGTCCACCAGGCGGATGGGACTGCCCTCCACCAGGTTGAGAATCAACTGGGTAATGGCGCGCGAACTGCCGATGCGCGCGGCCATGAGGCTGTCCAGGCGCGGGCCGATCCAGTTAAAGGGACGGAAGAGCGTAAAGCGCAGGCCTTCGTGCCGGCCGTAGGCCCAGATCACACGGTCAAGGAGTTGCTTGGAGCTGGAATAAATCCAGCGCTCCATGCGGATCGGACCGAGAATCAGGCGGGACTTGTCCTCGTCAAACTCATCGTCATCGCACATCCCGTAGACTTCCGAGGTTGAAGGAAATATAATCCGTTTCCGGTACTTGGCGCAGTAACGCACCACCCGCAGGTTTTCCTCAAAATCCAGATTGAAGACGCGCAGGGGATTGCGCACGTATTCAATCGGGGTGGCAATGGCCACCAGCGGAAGGACAACGTCGCATTTCCGGACATGGTATTCAATCCACTCGCGGTGAATGGATATATCGCCCTCGTCAAAATGAAAACTTTTATTTTTCAGGAGCCGCGCAATTTTATCCGAGCTCAAATCCATGCCGTGGATTTCGTAGCCGCCGTGTTCCAGCAGGCGCTCGCTGAGCGCGTTGCCGATAAAACCGTTCACCCCCAGGATCAGGACGGTGGTCTTATGGCCGGTTTTCGCCTTTCGGCGCGGCCCAAGCAGGCTGCCCTTCACAATTGCCAGTGAATTGGCAAGCTGCGGCCCTTTCAGAAAGACATCATTCTCACCCTGGGCAAAATCAATCTGCAATGCCCCCCGGCCGCAGGCAATTACGAGGGGATCCGCGCTCAAAACCGAGCCCGGCGGGCCGTGCTTGCGGCCGGTTTTAACCGCGGCCGACCAGACGATAATTTTGCGGCCGCCGGAAAAAGTAAAGGCCCCCGGGTAAGGCTTCGTTACCGCCCGGACAAGATTGCTTATTTGGTCCGCATCCTTGCTCCAGTCAATCTCGCCGTCTTCCGGCCGGCGGCCGCCGAAATAAGTGGCTAAAGAGTTGTTCTGTTTTTTACGCATTGCCTTGCCGGCCGAAATCAGCGGCAAAGCTTCATCCAGCAGTTTCACGGCGGCCAGGGTCATTTTGCCGAAAAGCGTCCGGGCCGTGTCGTTGCCGTCAATTTTTACCCTTGCCTGGGAGACGATATCGCCGTCGTCCGGGCGGGGCGTCATATAATGGAGCGTCACGCCGGTTTCCTTTTCGCCATTGATCAAGACCCAGTTGACCGGGCAACGCCCGCGGTATTTCGGCAGCAGCGAGCCGTGCAGGTTAAAACAGCCCCGGGGCGGAATATCAAGGATGGGCTGTTTGACCATCTGGCGGTAATAAAATGAAAAAATGACATCCGGCTGCATGGCCTTGATCCTGGCGACCCAGAGCGGATGGTTGATATTGTCCGGCGCGTAAACCGGGATACCGGCGGAAGCGGCGCATTCGGCGGCCGACCGGAACCAGATGTTTTCCGCGGGGTTGTCGCGATGGGTAAAGACGGCCTGGACATCAAACCCATTCCGCAGAAGGGCTTCAATCCCGACGCAACCTATATCGTGATATGCGAGAACTACGGTTTTCATAGACGCAAACAATAAATGATCTTGAGCAAAAAAGCAATAGGCATCCGACGGCTTTTTTGTCCCCTCCCGTTATTTCCCGCGCCTTAAGCCGGATACAATCCGGAAGATGGGAACACATACACAGCAAGTCGCTCGTGAAGTCAATCAACCCATTCCATGATGGCGGCCATGGCGGAGCAGTCAACGATATCGTCCGCCGAACAGCCGCGCGACACGTCGTTGAACGGCCGGCGCAGGCCCTGAACGAGCGGACCGGTCGCCGTCGCGCCGGCGAGCCGTTCCGTGGCCTTGTAAATCGTGTTGCCGCAATTGAGGTCCGGAAAGATGAGAACGTTGCAACGTCCGGCCACCGGCGAGCCGGAAGCCTTGCGCGCGCCGATTTCCGGCACGATCGCCGCGTCAAACTGCAGTTCGCCGTCAATCTTGATTTCCGGCGCCATGGTTTTGGCCCTGGCGGTGGCCGCAATAACCTTGTCAATGATCGGGTCCCGGGCGGAGCCCTTGGTTGAAGCGCTGATCATGCCCACCCGCGGCTCGTCGCCGGTCAGGGCCCGGAAAGTTTTCGCCGTTGTGACGGCGATTTCCGCCAGCTGGTCCACGCCGGGGTTTATGATGAGCCCGCAATCGGCGTAAAAAAGAGCGCCGTTAAAACCCAATTCCCGGTTTGCCAACTGCATGATGAAATAGGCCGAAGCGGTGCGGATGCCGGGCACGGTTTTAAACAACTGCAGGGCCGGCTTTATTTTCGCGCCGGTATTGTGATTATACCCCCTGGGATTGCCCCCGCCGGAAACATAGCCGTGCGCGTCGCCGGCGCAGACCATGGCGGCGGAAAAAGCGCAGGTATCCATGAGCCATTCGCGCGCCTGGGCCGGCTTCAGGCCTTTGCTTTTGCGGATTTCAACAACTGCGTCAACATAATCGTTGAATCGCGGCCAGCTCTGTATGTCCGCAATTTCCACGCCTTTCAGGTCAATGGACTGTTCCCGCGCCAGTTTTTCAATGGCGGCGCCGTTGCCCGCAAGGATTGGCCGGGCAAACCCGGTCCGGACAAGCCGGGCGGCGGCGGTCAGGTTGCGGGGGTCGTCGCTTTCAGTCAGGCATATTTTGCGGTTTAATTTTCTGGCCTTGTCACGCACCATTTCCATTACGGTCGGCATAATTCGCGCTTCCTTTCACAATTAACGCACCGTTAAAATAAAGCGGTAAAATATCTTATTTTACGGCTTATTTTTCAAGAAAAATAAATTACACCGGCCGGGCAGTTTTGCCGGAACCGCATCAAAAGAAGCGGGCCTTTATTTTTTCGTGTTTTTCCTCTTGACAGAAACCGGTTTCTATGATTGAATCAGGGTAAACAAAAGAAAGGAGGCGTCCCGGATATGCACTTGACCGCTACCATGGTAAAAAGCGCCGCCCTGGAGGCCGGCGCGGATCTGGTCGGAATCGCGGCGGCCGGCCGCTGGCGCAACGCCCCGCCGGAATTGAGTCCGCGCGGAATCATGCCCGATGCGCAGTCCGTGATCGTAATCGCGGTGAGCCTGACCGATGCCGGAACGGAATTAACGGGCGTAGACGACCCCCAGAAGGCCGGCCTGGGCGAAGTGACCGGACTGGCCTGGAAACGGCTGGACCATGCCAGTTACCGGATCGGTAAATTCATTGAAAAATACGGGTTTCAATCCATGCCGATCGTCTGCACCTCGCTCTGGCGCTACCGCGCCTATAAGCAGGTTGACAACGGCAATGTTTTTTTGCCGGACATATCGCACATTCACGCCGGCGCCGCGGCCGGACTGGGCGATATCGGCTACAGCGGACTTCTGATCACGCCGGAATACGGCCCCCGCGTCCGCCTGGCATCGGTGATTACCTCCGCGCCGCTTCAGGCAGACCCCTTGTATTACGGACCGCCCCTCTGCGACCGATGCCGGCAATGCGTCAAAGCCTGCCGCGAAGCCTGCGCCGCCGCCCTGGTCAAGGACATTGACGGCGAATGCGTCGTTAATATAGAGGATAAAACATGGCGGTACGTCAAAATCAACAAATGGCGTTGCGCCTGGGGGGAGCATTTTTCGCTGGATCTTAAAAAAGTGCCGATTCCGGACCGGGCCGGCGAAAAGGACGTTATTCAAGCCATGGCAGAGCACGACGTGGAGGGCTGGCTGAACGGGCGCTGCCAGAAATTCTGCCTGCCGCCCCACCTGCGGAAAAAAGATCCGGCTTACTGCGCGCCGCTGCGCCGGAAACGCCAGTTCGGTCCCCGGCATGAATATCCTAATCACAACCGCAAAGTGGCGGACGAAGTAAAAAGGATCACGCTCGCCGGCGGCGCCGATTTGACCCGGATTGTTTCGGCCGAAGATTTCCTGGCCGCCACCGGGATAAAATTGCAGGATTATATGCCGGATGCCCGCTCCGCCGTTCTCCTGGGGGTGGACAACGTCCGCGGCCTGCAGTCAGAAGCAAGCAAGGTCGCCTACGCGCGCGCCGATTATCCCAACATGGACGAATTGCGCAACAACATGCAGGAAACTTACCTGCCATCGGACATCGCCCAGCAGCGGCTGGTGTTTATAGGGCTGGACGCGACCCGTTACCTGGAGCAATTGGGTTATTCGGTATTATGCTGCATCCAGACCCTCGGGATTTTTGCCGGAAAACTCGGCGCCCTGGCCGGAGCCGCCGGCGACCGGCGCCTCGGATTGCTCCTGACGAGCGCGCCGTTCATATCCGATCCGGCGGACAAAACCCCGCCGGCTATTGCTCACGTCAAAAAACAAGATGCCGCGAAATTAACCGTCCGGCTCAAAGCGCTGGCGCTTGAGCGCGGGGCGGATCTGGTCGGAATTGCGCCGACGAGGCGGTTGCAGGAATTACAGCCGCAGATTGAAAAATTTGCCGCGCAGGAAGGAAACGATTATTTTATCGCCCAGGACGTCGGCCGGCTTTCCAAGGGGGCCTTTGCGCCGAAAATCATGGATAAGAAAATCCGTGTTTATTCGCCCTTTGATTATTTAAAAGACGCCCGCGCCGTGATCGTGCTGGGGATGCACTGGTTTGACGCCGCCCTTGACAACGCCGGCCGGCCGCCGGCGGAGGCCGTGGGGCCGTATGGTTTCGCGCAATCGGAAACCATCGCCCAGTTGGACGACATCGCGCTGGACGTTATCAAGCAGTTGCGCAGCGGCGGATACGAGGCGGCGTTCAGTTACGACCTGCACGGCGCCGCCGGGCTGGTAACCGGCTCCTGCGCCAGCGGGCGCTCCTATTACGGCATGCCCTGGCGCGGGGCGGGGCTCTATCCCGACGCAACGGCCAACAGCTTTGCCGCCATAGCCGCCGGCCTGGGGGAACTGGGCTGGTCCGGGGCGGTTTTGACGCCCGAATACGGCAACCGCCAGCGTTTTGTATCCATTATAACCGATGCCCCCCTGACGGCCGATCCGCTTTATAACGGACCGGCCTTATGCCATCAATGCCGGCAATGCGTCAAGGCCTGCCCCACCCTGGCGCTGAGCGGTAAAGAAACGGTGTTTTCAATTGAAGGCAAACAATTCAAGCGCGGCAACTGTAACCGACTGCGCTGCGACTGGTCAAAACGATACGGGCTGATTGGAGACGCCGGGCCGAAATATATCGGCTCGCAAGCTGACCTCAAGCCGCCGCAAACGATTACGCGCGAAAATTTATGCGAGGCGTTGAAACAAACGGATCATTTGCAAAAGGCATGCATGGTGATTGTGGAAAAATGTCTGAAGGTTTGCCCGGCCGGCGGGAAATATTCCAAGATAAATTGAATACCACACCTGTCTGTGGTAAATATAAAAAAGGGAGGATGATATGAACAGCAAAGCGTTGAAAAAAGCCGCCCTGGAGGCCGGCGCGGATTTGGTGGGAATAGCTTCCATGGATCGTTTTGAAGGAGCGCCGAAACAAATGGATCCGCGTTATATTTTCCCGGACGCCAAGGCCCTGATCGCCCTGGCCTTCCGGATCCACCGCGGCTGTTTCCGGGGGATTGAGGAGGGCACCTATTTCATTTCCTACGCCACCATGGGGTATGCCCACATCAACCAGGTTCAGATTCCGACCACCCTGCGGAAAACATGCAGTTATCTGGAGGATAACGAATGGGAGGCGGTCCCCATTCCGATGGAGTCGCACTTCGCGGCCGTCAGCGACTGCAACGCCCAATTGACCTCCCGGGCCAGAGCGGTTTCCCCGGATAAACCCGTCCCGGACGTCATGCTCCATTTCCGCATTGCGGCGGTCGCGGCCGGGTTGGGAGAAATCGGTTACAGCAACCTGTTGCTGACGCCGGAATTCGGCCCCATGCAGCGAGTGGCGTTTATTTTGACCGATGCGCCCCTGGAACCGGACCCCCTTTTTGCCGGAAAACTCTGCGACCGGTGCATGCTCTGCGCCCGGACCTGTTCCGGAAAAGCCATCAGCGAGAAAGAAACGGTCAAAATGAACATTGCCGGCAAAACATATGAAATGGGAAAACTGAACCAGCCGGCCTGTTCCCTGGCCTATGCCGGCGGCGTGCATGAATCTTCCCCTTTTCTGCCGTCCGACGTCAACTTTAACCTGAGTCAGGAAAGCGCCAACCGTCCGGGCGATGGCCGGCCGGAAATGCGCAAAAAGCTTCCCTTCGCCGAGGCAACTCTTTCAACCTTCCATCATTGGCCGGCCATTGAAGGCGCGCGCGGCTGCATGCGGGAATGCCTGGCCCACCTGGAAAAACAGGGCAAACTCACGAAAAAGTTTCACGCACCCTTCCACCGCGGCAAAAAACCATGGAAAATGGACGCCGCCGGCCATGCTCCTGACAAGCCGATTCAGCAGGAAGAATACAGCCATTATTAGAAAAAATGACGCCTAAAAAACATATCGGCATCAAAGAACTGGCGCGGCGGATGGGGGTGGCCAAATCCACCGTCAGCAAGGCCATGAGCGGCCACCCGGACATCAACGCCGCAACCCGCCGGAAAATCATGGCCGCGGCCAAGCTTCACAAATATCAGCCGAGCGGGATTGCGCAGGCGCTGACCCTGAAGAGGACGCAGATGATCGGGCTGGTCATGCACCGGCCCGGCTCCGGTTATTTTATTGAACTGGCTGAAAGCATCGTGCGCGAGGCCCGGCAGCGCGGCTATCGGGTTACGTTTGATTTTTCGGACGACAATCCCGAAATGGAAACTGACATTCTGGCTGATTACCGGCGCCGTAAATTTGACGGCCTGATTATCGCGCCGAGCATGGGCGACAGCGCCGCCATGCTGGCGGAGAACTGCGGCGACCTGCCTTATGTCATCATAGACTATTGCCTGAAGGGAAGCAAAGCGCCGTTTGTGGGCAATGACTTCAAGGAGATAGGCTGCCTGGCGGCAAAACATCTGCTGGAACTTGGCCACCGCCACATTGCCTGGCTGGACGCCCCGAAAAAAATTACCAGCGCCCGGGCGCGCCTGGCCGGATTTTCAAAGGCATGCCGGAAATTCAAAACATCGGCCAGAAAGGAATTGATCTGGCAAGGACCGTTTGAAGAATCAGCCGGAGAAAAAGCGGCGTTGGGGCTCATCCGCAATTTCCCGGAAATCACGGCCTTTTTCTGCGCCAGCGGACCGCTTGCCATGGGCGTTTTGCGGGCGGCGCGAAGATGCGGCAAAAATGCGCCGAAAGATATTTCCGTGATCGGGGCATCGGCGCTGGGCAACATTTCCGCCGTCAGCCAGCGCGCGCGGGAAATAGGACAGGTTGCGCTGGAGACCCTTCTGCGCCGAATGAAAAGCCTGCCCGTCAAACGCCGCCAGATCATCGGCGTTGAGCTTGACATCCGCGGCACCACCGCGCCGCCGCCGGCGCACGATTTCAAGAGGGAAGCATGATCTTTTCCTGATGTTAGCGGCCGACCGGACAGGCCTGCAGGCACCGCTCTATGATTATTTCAATAAAAAAACAGTTGCGCCGGCGGCGTATTTCGCTACCATTGGCGCGCCGATAAAACACCTGTCTTTGAAAGGAAAAAAACATGGGTTCAGGATGCGCGAACACGGAGCTTACACATGCGGGGAAAAAACCGCGGGAAAAGAAACGCCGCATTAAGAGTCAGACCAAGCGTTTGCTGGCGCTTGGCGTGCCGGAAAATGTTGTCCGAAAATTGAACGCCAAGGAAATCAGGCAAATGCTTGCCCGTCCTCTGGTAACCAAGAAACGCTGGGCGAAGAAACAGTAAAGCGCGCGTTCCTTTTCACGGCCTTATTTGCTCCATGACGCGGGCAAAACGCGTTTGGCGCGAAGCCGGCGCGGACACCGGACGGTATGCGCCGATCGCGCGCGTGATATCAGCAATCCGCGAACTCGGGGGGGGGTGTGTTTTGGCGAAATCAAAACCGCCGGGTTTCAGCCGTTTTTTCATTTCCAGCAGCATGGCAATCAGGCCGTTCGGGTCATAACCGGCGCGCTGCATGATAACAACGGCGGCTTTGTCGGCTTCCCTTTCGCAGCTGCGCGCATAACCCGAATTCATCATCGTGGCGGTAATATCGTTGATGGACCCCTCAAAGGCGGTTGTCAAATCCTTCAGGTCCTGGCCGCCGAATTGTTTGGCGCTTTCCGCGGCCAGGATGGAGAAGGCGGCGTTCAAACGGCTGTTTTTAATCGCCTGCAGTCCGTGCTGGCGCTGGACATGGCCGATTTCATGGGCAAGCACGGCCGCCAGGGCGTCTTCGTTCTGACAACACTGCAACATGCCCCGTGAAATAAAAATCAGCCCGCCGGGCGCGGAGAAAGCGTTGATTTCATCCGAATCCATAAACAGAAAATGGTAGCCGCCGAACGTCTCCGGCCGGTCGGAAAACTGCGCCAACGCTTGGCCGAGAACATTCAGATAATGATCGGCCTCTTCATTGCCGCAGGCGCGGTATTTATTGATGATCACCGCGCCGACCGTGCGGCCGATATAATATTCCTGCTCCGGCGTTATGGATTCAAAGGTTTTCGCCACCGCGCCGCCGGCCTTTTTGACCGATTCGGCCTGCTCAGGGGTAAGCACGCCGGTCTGTTTGCCGATTTCCGCGCCGATATTTGAAAGGGCGTCAAGAATCTGCGCATCCGCGGCCGCAAATGCAAAAAGGAAAACAAACGCTGTGCCCCACAAGCGGCCCGCAACGTGGCAACCCGCGGCAAGCGGCAAAGAAAAATTGAAAAATCCTTTGACGCTCATTGCGCGCCTCCTTTGCCGGGCGTAATGCCGCCCGCCTTGAGAAAGGACTGCATTTCGCCGGGTGAAACCCGTGTTTTTTCCATCCGGTCAATCCAGGTGAAATCAATATTCCGATGCTGTTTGCGGAACTCGCCCTCAACGTCGGAATTAAACCCCTTGCCGGCCAGCGCCAGTTCGTCGCCGGAAGCCTTCGTCCGCGCCGTTTCACGTCCGGACTGGAGCACGATGCGCTTAGGCGTAAGCGCCGACGTGTGCGCCCAGCCGGTCAAGCCGCCGGAAGCGCCGACTTTGATCCACGGCCCCTGCGATTCAATCACGGCCACCTGATCGCCATAGGAAAGGGTCGCGATGGCCTTGCCGATAAAAGCGGGCGAGGCCCTGAGGGCAGTGTTTTTAACCTGGACACTCATTGTTCCGCCCGGCCCGGCCGCCCAGACCGAGAGGGCCAGCAATCCGAGCCAAGCCGCCGGAACACACAAAAACCTGCTGATTTTCATAAAACCTCCCGCCATAAACAATCATTCTATCATTTATTGGACGACAATATAACAGCCGAAGAACGGCTCGTCAACCTCATATTCGCGTCTGTGCTTTCCCGCGCCCTTTGAGAATGGCAAGCAAGCTATCCAAAGGACGCCGGCGGCGCGCGCCGGCCGGGAACAGGAAGTCAAGCGCCCCGGCGATTTTCCGCCAAAGCCGCCAGCCGAACGAGCCGGTAATTTCGTTAATCACCCGTTGATGCTGTTGCAGGGCTTCCCGCAGGCAGGTGATGGTTTGTTCCATCTGCGCCAGAGAGACTTCTTCCTTTTTATAACTTTCCTTATAGCGGTAACAGCGCTCGCTTCCGTAGACATGCGCCTGGAAGTGTTCCTCCATCGCGCGGTAACGGCCGGCTTCTT
>JAQUQV010000045.1 GCA_028715905.1 Kiritimatiellia bacterium | reverse complement strand
TACTATCTCGTTTTTTGCGTGCGGATTTATGACGGTCGCAAAGACCGGCGGCTGCCTGGGGTTTTCCATCCTGATGCAAATGAATTTTCTGAAATATTTATCCGCCAGTTCGCTGTTCTCTTGCGCCCATGTATTCAATGTTTCCCCTGCTGTTTTTTTTCTCCTGGTCCTTGTAATCTACCACCACCACATTGTGAGAAGCCGAACGAGTGGTCCAATCGCTGATATTGATGTGCGAGTAGCCGATATCGGAAATCATTTCCCGCCCTTCCGCAAAAAGCGTAATGCCTAAAACATCCGGGTGGGCATGGCATTGATCCTTGCCATCCGTGAAAGAAACGTGAAGTTGGGGTTGCCGTCCGTTGGTTTCGCCGGCCAGCATTGCATACCCCATGGCCGGCATAAGATAGGATTTTTGTTCAACGCCCGGCGCGCCGCGCCCCTTATTCATCCACGTGTCGCCGATCGGGACATTCCAGCCGTTCGGATATACCAGCTTTCCGGGCAAGGCGGCCGCTAAAGCCATATTGCCAAATTTCTTGTCCGGTATAAAATCACGGAAAACGGTTTTGCCGTAAAGAGGCGTATAACCGGGAGGATCAGAATATCCTGACAAAACGTTTGTTAGCCCGGCCAATGAACCGACTACTTGCCGGTGATAGGAAACGGTCGGTTCATGCCAAAAGGAATCAAAAAAGAAAAAATTCTCAAGAAAACTTTCAATTCTCGGAACTACGATATGAATATAATCCGGCGCGCCGGTAACACGCCCTGTTATAATCAGGTCTCGCCATGTTTTCGGCGACATGTTGCAATAATCTTCCCGGTTGGCAAGCACGCCTTCGGCCGCGCGGTGAAAAAAGCCGTCTTCAATAATAAGGAAAATCAAATTTGTAGACAAAATCGGGAAAGCGCCGCGCAATGCCGCAGAGAATTAGCGCGGCCTTGCGCGCGTATTTTTCATCGTTGGTAAGGTGATATAACTTGCCAAGCCTCAACGCCATTTCCGAGAAATACGCTGCTTTCCTATATTCCACGCCCGCAGAGAAGAAATATTTTTTCCCCCGTTTATTCTGGTAATAGCCGTACTCAATAACCTTGCCCGACGGGGCGGTAACCTTTATTTTGCCTGTCTCGGGACAGCTTTCGGAAGGAAACTCTTTGCGGCAGTATTTGCAGATTATTTTGTCCGGTTTTTCAGGAGACCATTCAAATCGGCTCCCGAAGCCAAGCATATTGCCGCAATCAGGCGTGGGACAGGATACAAAATAAATTCCGCTTCTTGTCGGCAACAGCGTAGCGATCATCTCGTCGGAAAGTTCCATAACCGGCGCGGTCTGGGAAATCAACAAATCTTTATCCGCTTTTACCGGGAAAACAGGGTGTTTCTCATGTTCCCGCGCCAGATAACGGAATTTGGTTGCGACAAGCGGAATTTCCGAAACCGATTCCGTCTGTTCCGTTGCCGCCTCATTTTTTGCCGTATCTGCGGCTTTTCTCCCGGTGCACCCCGGGAGGGTTATTAAAAGCGAAAGCGCAAAAATGCTGGCTGAAAAGTTCAGCAGCGGCGTATTTCTTGCGCGCAAAACCCTTTGAAAACAAATTGGTTTTTTTCTCATAATGTCCGCCGCTAATCACGTCTTTCGCCTGCGGACAATGTTCGCTGGCGCGAAAGCGAATGTTGCGCGATTTTCATGCAACATTCGGTTGTTACATTTGCAATTTCAGACTTCCTGATCCGCGCGCAGGAACTGCGCGGATCAGCAAACTAATCAAGGTCCGGCCGATGTTATCCTTTTCGGCATGAGCATTGTCGCGCTGGTAGTGATATAGACCGGGCCGCGCCGCAAGCATCAACTCTTTCGCGCGATGTCATTATCCTGTCCTCCCGCATTCTTTTCCAGCGGGTCATGACATATATTCCCGGCCGCACGATAGGCCCGATCCAGCAGTTGCAGCGTTTCATAAGCATCCATCAGGCCGGCCACGGGCGCTTGCCCGCGTTTGAAAGCCGCAATTATCCTGTTCACGAACAATTCGTATGAGGCGGTGTCCGCCATCATCTCCCTGACTTGTCCGTTTTGGCCATTAATGATGAATTTCCCGGCGCGCAGCTCCATAAAATGCCTGCTGGTAACGATTGAAACTGAGGAATCAACGCCGTTCCCGGGCATGCCGTATCCGGTTTCAACAACGCCGATCACGCCGGTTTCCGATGTTAAAATGATGGAAGACGCTTCTTCCACATCCGCCTGCGAAATGTTGTTGTTCATGGACGCCGCAATTTTTCTCACGGGCTGGCGCGTGATATAATTAAAAAGGTCAAGATAGTGCACCCCCAGATTGAAAGCGCATCCGCCGCCGGCCTGTTTTTTGTCAAGCATCCAGCCGCAGTCCCAGTCAAGATACCGGCCGGACGAGCCGGCTATGTACCGGAAATACAAATGCGCCAGTTCCCCCAATTCGCCGGCCGCGCGCATCCTGATTATTTCCGCGGTCCAGTTGGCGGAACGATAAAGAAAGGGGACAACCGCATAAACGCCTTTTGCTTCGGCCCTGGCCGCCAACGCGCGCACGTCTTCCGGATGAATGCCGGCCGGTTTTTCCATGCAAAAAGGGATTCTGGCGTCAACCAGGGCATTGGCAATGGCCGGCATTTCAAAATGACGGCCGAAGGCAAACACAAAATCCGGCTTTTCCGTTTCAAGCAACGCGCGATAATCGGAATAGACCCGGCAGCCTGGGTCGCCCGCCTTTTTCCGGGCCGCGTCCGGATTGCGGTCGCTGACCGCCACGATGTTTTCACCGGCGGCGCGCAGCCCGCGAATGTAACCGGAACTGTGCCAATGGCCGCATTCAACAATCCCTATCCGCAGTTTTGCATCCATATCCGTTTCTTTTCCCGCATGGATTGCTGCTCAAAAAAACGACTTCCTCGTCTTTCCCGTCAATCTCAACTATAGCCACAATCCGGCTTGGCGGCGTAGCGCCCCGCATCGTGGACAAGGCTCCGCGATTCATTTGCAACGCATCGCAAACATCATTCAATCCAATCGCGTGCGTCAGATGGGCATAAACAAGCGCCACCACATGACTCCACGGCAGAAAGGTCCGGCTCTTTTCATCAACACCGTATTCTTTCGCCAGCTTGTTCACAAGATGTCCCGGAATAAGATTGCAAATCTGCTTCAACATAGTGTATTTTTTCATTGCTGGAATGCTCCTTTCTTTGTTTTATCTTGGCCGTCATTATCTCATGACAGCCGGAGTATTCCAGCTTTTTCATTTTCTATGGGATGCTAATGAATTCAGATAATTGCTTGAAAATACCTCATTGTGATTGACGCGGAAATGAAACTTCGGAAAGATCGTGCACCGCTTCGGACAACGGCAGCGCCGTAACTTTGGGATGCAATGAGTATCGGCGGTCGCCGGGATACACAACCAGCATACGATCAAGACGTAGATCCGCCAACGCAACGTGTATGGATTTGGTCATGGCAGGGGCATCCGCGCATTTAAACTCGATCCCCATACGCCGGCCATCTCGTTCAAGCAACAGGTCAACCTCCGCGCCTTGAGATGTTGCCCAGAAATAAGGTTGAAACACATCCGTGTGCGCAAGCACCTGTTCCATGGCAAATCCTTCCCAGGAGGCGCCGTACTTTGGGTGCGATTGCAAACCGCTCATGGTTTCAATGCCCAAGAACGCATGCAGAAGTCCGCTGTCGCGCACATATACCTTGGGAGATTTTACCTGACGTTTTCCAAGGTTTTCTGACCATGGAGGGAGCACCCGCACCAGGAATGTTCCGGCCAGGATATCCAGATAATGCCGAACTGTTTTCCCAGTGACTCCCAGCGACCGCCCCAGCTCTTCGGCATTCCATATCTGTCCGTGATAGTGGGCCAGCATATTCCAGAAGCGGCGAAGCATGGGGGATGGCACCTGTATTCCCAGCAGTGGAATATCGCGCTCTACTTGGGCAGTTATGAAGTTCCTGCGCCATTTAAGAGACTGGCCATCCGATCCAGCCAAGAACGACCGCGGAAATCCACCACGCAACCATAATGTGTTCTGCCGGTTCTCGCCCGTTTCGTCCAGTGTTAATCCAGTCACCTGTACAAAATCGGCGCGACCAGCGAGTGATTCCGAGACCCCTTTAATCATTGAGGGCGAAGCGCTACCCAGTAGAAGGAAACGCGCGAGGTTATCTGTGCGGTCGGCTAATGGACGCAGGGTGGCAAACAACTTTGGCAGACGCTGAATCTCATCAATCACCACTAATCCGCGCAGTCCCAATAGCACCGCTTCTGGTGTGCCGGTAAGCGCCGCAAAACCACTCTCAATTTCCAAATCAAAGAAATTCGTCTCTCCTTGCCATGCCTTAACCATCTGGCGGGCCAAAGTTGTCTTCCCCACCTGCCGCGCCCCGAGTAGTACGGCCACAGGGTATTCTGACAGCGCATCCTGAACACGCCGCAACTGTTTTCGTCGTTCAATCATTTTTAACTTTCATGTTTTTCAGGAAGACTATTCCGAAAATGTATGAATGTCAATAAATTTATCATAAATATGCCTAATTCTACATTTTCTTCTGCCTGTATTCTACGGGAGTGCAGGCATAATACTTGGCGAACATTCGGTCAAAATGGCTGGTATCCGCAAAACCCCAGAATAAAGCAATGCATTTTACGGACTCATCGGATCCGCGCAGGGCGGAAGCGGCCGAGCTGAGACGGTAGCGCAGGGCGAAATCGGCGAAGGGAAGCCCCATCAAACCACGGAACATTTTACTGAAGGCATTGCGGTTCAGACCGCATATTTTGGCGGCGGCGGTGGTCGTCATCTGCCCGCGCTTGTCAAAAAAAAGGTTCAAGACCTGGTTCAAACGCGCGGATGCATGGGGGAATTCGGCGCGGGATGCATCGCCCGGCGCGGCCGATAGCAACTGTTTCTTTTCCAACCATTGCTCCGTGGCCAGCAAAATCGCCTCCATGATGAACAGCCGCAACCACAGCCATTTCCGGCCGTCTTTTTCCCCGATACATTTCGCGATTCTGCCGCCCAGTTCCAGCATGGCCGGCCGTGTTTTTCCGTTCGTCTGCGGACGGCTTTGCGGCGGCGCGGTAAAAGGCGCCAGCCAGTTGAACCTGGCCGCTTCGTCGGAACACAGGCCGGCCAGGGCCGGCGGCCAGACGACCAGATTGACTTCAGCATAAGCAGTGCGGCCAGCCGCCCAGCCGTGCGGCTCCCACATGCCGCAAAACCATACGTTGCCCGGCTGCAGGCGAAACTTCAAACCGGGAAAGACAAGTGTCATTTGTCCGCTCATCACGATGCCAAATTCCAGCCCGTAATGCATGTCATATTGATAGACCGTTCCGGCACTGTGTCGGCTAATCGCGGCGGCAAAGGGAACATGCCCCGATAGATTATGGTAATACGGCCTTGCGGAAGAAAGGTCAAAAGGTCTGCGAATAATTTTCATTCCTTAACAAAACAACTCAAGTCGCCAGCCAAACCGTTTCATACGGTTCCAGGCATAATTCCCCGTCCAAATCAACGGAGCAATCGTCTTGCAATAAATTCCGCCTCTGCCCGGACGCAATCCCGGTTTTTCGCAGTTGTGCGCCGGAGAGGCGGACTTTCTCGCCCGAAACATTGCTGACCGCCAGAACGTATTCGGTCCCGTCGGGAGCTTTCCTCTCAACGGCGAATATTTTTCCGCCCAGGTCAAGGACGCGCTGATCACCGTCCGGATGAAAGGCCGCGTGCCGTGCGCGGACTTCCAGCATATGCGCATAACGGCTGAAAACGTATCCGGCGCGAGCGCCGGGATCCGCGATGCTCTTTCGCAATGCGGCGTCGTCCCATTTCCCCCGGTTCAGCGACCGCGGCTGGCCGGTTTTTTCGGCCAGTTCGTAATCGTTCCCGGCGGCAAAGAGACTGTTGAAATAAACGGCCGGGATGCCCTTCAGCCCCAGCATGATGGCCTGCGAACAGAGGAATCTGGCGCAATGGATATTTTCCGGCTCGCCGGCCGGACCGGCCAGGGCGTCAAAGAAAGCGCAGTTTAATTCATAAGGAACAGTTTTGCAGTCCGGCAGACTGCGCGAGGAAATTTTCCCGCCCCGCCGCAAAACTCCGTCAACCAGCGAGGCGATTTCATCTTCGGGAACAAGTCCCTGCAGTGGAAACAGACCTATGCCGTCGTGGGAGGCGGTAAAATTTATAAAAGCGCATCCGGCCGGAGGAGAGGCCAGGGCAGCGGCCCATTTTGTCAGGAAACGCGCGTTGCCGGAGGCGAGAGCGTGCAAAATCAAGGGCGGAAGACTGAACTGATAAACGAGGTGCGCCTCGTCCCCCGTTCCGAAATAGGCGACATTTTCATTGTGCGGAACATTGGTTTCGGTCAGGAGCAGGACGCCCGGGGCGGTCAACTCCAGGAAATCGCGCATCAGACGCACGATTTCGTGGGTCTCTTCCAGATGAATGCAGGGGGTGCCCGTTTTTTTCCAAAGATAGGCAATTGCATCCAGACGGATGACGCGCGCGCCGAGGGAAATGTACAAAAGAAGGATATCCAGCAATTCAAACAACACGTCCGGATTGGCGTAATTGAGGTCAATCTGGTCCGCGCTGAACGTCGTCCAGACGTGTTTTACGCCGCCGGCGGCGGCGACCGGCGTCAGCAAGGGAGTGTTGCGCGGGCGGATCACCTTGGAATAATCCGCGGCGGGGTCGGCCTCAATGAAATAATGCCGGCCCGGCGCGACGCCCGCGATGAAATCCTGAAACCAACCGCTTTTTGCGGAAACGTGATTCAGGACAAGATCAACCGCCAGGCCATAACGTTCAGCAAGGGCGCGCAGCAGGTTCAAATCGCCGAGGTCGGGGTTCACACTGCGGTAATAAACGACGGAAAAGCCGTCGTCGGAAGAATAAGGAAAAAACGGCAGCAAATGCAAATGGCTGAACAATTCATGGATATGGTCGTCAAGAAATTTCTTCAATGCGGCCAGCGGTTTTTCGGATGGTTTCGCGACCATATCGCCGTAAGCAATCAAGAGGGCGGTTTTCTGGCTCCACCTGGTCCCGCGCGGCAGGGGATCCAGGCCGTAGCGGCCGACCAGCATGGCCAGACGTGAAATGCAGTTATCGGCCTGGCGGCCGTAGAGCCGCCGGAACCGGCGGTAAAGCCGGTCCATCAATGCGCTTCTGAAGAAAAAGTTCATTTTTTTAAAGGCAAACCTCTGACGTTTGTCAGCAATGTCCGCAGACAGCGGCGCAGGAGGGTGTAGCTGAAATAGCGCGCCGCCACGGCATAATTATGTTCCACCATTTTGCGGCGGTAATCGGCGTCCTCAATGATGCGCCGCACTTCCGCCACGATTTCTCTGGTAAGATATCCTTCAATGAGCGGGACGCGGAACCCTTTCGGCTCTATATCCAGCGTAAAATTGCTGTACCGGTTGACCAGGATCGGTTTCCTGAAATAAACGGACTCCAGAAAGGCGTTGCCGAACCCTTCATACAGGCTCGGATAAGTAACAAAATCGGCGTGCGGATACAAGTCCCACAAAGTATAGGTTTTTTTATTTTCCTGATTGATCTGGCGCACCTCGGTAATGCGCGTGGCAATAAAGCGGGCGTCCACCCCGGACCGGCGGGCAAAGCCGGCAAGCATATCGCGGTATTCCAGGCCCTCGTCGCCGGCTTCATGGGTAATAACGAGTTTGCATTTCGGGTTGTCAAGCATTTGGACGAGGTTAATGGCGTGGCCAATGCCTTTGCGCGGGATGACGCGGGTTGGCTGTAAAATCATGATATCGTCCGGCGCCAGCCCTATCTCGGCGCGCAAATCCGAGGCATAAGCGTCAACCGGCGGCGGCGGATTTTCAAAATTAAGGACATTGGGCACGACCATGGCCGGCACCGCCTTGCGGCGCGCCAATTCCTCCTGGGCAACGGTGTTGATGACCACGTGCTGCAGGTCGTTGTCGCGCGGCGGAAAAGCCATGTCCAGGTAATCATTAATCGCATTGACGGCAAAGCGCGTGCGCTCCCAGTAAAAATCGTGATGGTGACCGATGGCGGGAATATGCGTCTCCGCGATAAGCTCCGCCACCGCGATGCCCAGCGGCACATGCATCGGGATGGCCGACACGTTTTCCAGGACGAGCATGTCTATTCCGAACTTGTCCAGAAAAGCGTAAAGAGTTTCCTTCAGGTAGGAAGCCATCCGCTTGATTCTCTCCGTGACCAGGCTGGGGCGCGCGGTTTTACCGTGAATATTATCGTTGATCCACACGTTTTCGGGGTGGTTGAAAAAAGCCTCCGGAACGCAGAAGCTTACCTGCGGATCGCGGTCAATGCGCCCCGCGTACCAGAAACACAAATGGCCGTCCTCGGTCAGCACCTTGGCCCATTTGTCCGCCTCCAGCGACACGCCGTCCGTCCCTGCAAAACGCGTTGAGACTAATCCTATCTTTTCAGCCATAAACCGTTTCCGGAAAAACAATAAAGAAAAACTCACTGAACATTACTTGCACATTCTAGCAGGAAAGCTTATATTTGCTCAAGCGTTTAATTCCCATGCAGTCAAATATGTCATCCAGAAATCGGAACAACCCCCTTGCCATAACCGGCCGGCCGGTTGTTTTGGCCGTTGTTTTTTGTCTTTTGGCCGCCGGGATTGCTCCGGCCGGGGTCTGGAAATTCGCGGTGATCGGCGATTCGCGCGGCGACGGAGCGATAACTTCCACCGCCTGGGTCAACACCAATGTCCTGCGGGCGGCGGCGCATGGCATAACCAATGAGCGCCCGGACTTTGTCCTTTTTACCGGCGACATGATCTACGGCAGCAACGCCCCTGCCTGCACCAACCTGCCCGCCCAATACGCCGCCTGGTCCAACGCCCTTGCGCCGGTCTATTCCGCCGGCATACCCGTTTACCCCATCCGCGGCAATCACGAAACCTACGGCGACCCGGACGGCGGCTTTTACGCTTCCGCATTCGGGTCTTCCCTGCCGCATAACGGCCCGGCGGGGGAAACCGGAAAAACCTACAGTTTTATCCATAACAACGCCCTGATCATAGGACTGGACCAGTACCGGAACGCGCACCGCGTAAACCAGGACTGGCTCAACGCCCAACTGTCCTCCAATAGCCTCCCCCATATTTTCGTATTCGGACATGAACCGGCCGTGCAGGTCAATCATGCCGACTGTCTTGCCCGCGAAAAACAGGCCCGCGATCTTTTCCTTGAAAGCATCGCCGCCGCCGGGGGCAGAATGTATTTCTGCGGGCACGATCATTTTTATAACCGCGCCCGGCTCGCGCCGTCCGACGGTATCGGCAACATCATGCAGATCGTTGCCGGCACGGGCGGCGGTCCGTTCCACACCTGGGACGGAATTTACGGCAAAAACTACGGCGAACAGAATCTCGCTTCCAACTGTTACTACAGCGCTTACACCAACGGCTACGTTCTGGTTACGGTCTCCAATTTCAACGTTCACCTGGAATGGAAAGGTTCCACCAACCTCGCCGTCTGGGAAACATGCGACGAGTTTGGTTACCAGGTTACCAACCCGGCCGTGCGCAACGTGAATGACTATGACGGCGATTCCCTGGCCGACCCGGCCATTTACTCCGAAAACGACGCCAGAATGCTTTTCACGCGTTCATCGGAGGATTACCGGGCCTACGCCTTTAACCTGGGCGGACCGGGCGCCATGATCGCGCCCGGCGATTATGACGGCGACGGAAAAGCCGATCCGGCTGTTTACTGGAAAACGAACGGTCTCTGGCAAATCCCGCTCAGCGATCAGAACTACGCAATCATCACCGACATCCTCGGCGGCGCTGGGTATCTGCCGGTCCCGGCCGATTATGACGGCGACGGAAAAACAGATATTTCGGTTTTTAAAAGATCATCGGGACACTGGCAGGCGCTTTTTTCGGGAACCGGCGAATTGCTTGCCGGCTCCTGGTCCGGCGCGGGATGGAACCCGGTCCCGGCCGATTATGACGGCGACGGACGCGCCGATTTGGCCGTCTACCGCCAATCAAGCGGCGAATGGCAAACCTTGTTGTCGGCCGGACTACCGCTTGGGCATTACGCATTTTATGCGTTTAACTGGGGCGGCCCCGGCTGTTTCGCCGTACCGGCCGACTACGACAACGACGGATGGAGCGACCCGGCGCTCTACACAAAATCATCCTCGCTTTTCCAAGCCATGCTGTCGGCCTGGTCTTACGCGCTTATCGGCATCACGCTTGACATCCCCGATTGCACGCCGCTGAGCGGAGATTACGACGGCGACGGGCTTGCCGATCCCATGGTCTATTCGCAGGCGGCGGGCCAGTGGCAGTGCGCTTTCTCCAGCCTGGATTACAGCATGTTTGCTTTCGCCTTCGGCGGGCCGGGCTGGATGGCGGTCCAGAACGACGCGCGCCACGACCTCATTTTTCTCGCCTTTGGCGACAGCATAACCTACGGCGGCGGCAGCAGCTCCGATAGCCCGGCAACGGCCTACCCGATTCTCCTGGAAAACAAACTATGCCAGAATTACACCGGTTATTTCCAGTCCATCAATGCCGGCAATCCGGGTGAAACGACCGAAGAAGGTTTGGAGCGGTTCCCGCGCTGGCTGGACGCCAACAAGCCCGACCTGGTGCTTTTAATGGAGGGCACGAATGACGAATTTTTCGGCGACGATTACGACCAAACCGAGGACAATTTGCGCGCCATGGTGGCCATGGCCTTGACGCGCGGCATTAACGTCATTATCGCCACGATCCCGCCGGTTATTTCCAACGGTTACCGCAACCGCGACGAACAGCAGAGGCGAATCGTTGAATTCAATCCGCGCATCTACCGGATTGCCGCCGATTACAATATTCCCGTGGCGCAGGTCTATGAATCCATTACGGCCGTCCCGGGCTGGCAGAATTCCCTCATGGACCAGCCCTCCGCCAATCATCCGAACGACGCCGGCCACGCCGTGATCCGCGACGCTTTCTACGCGCCGGTCGCCGCCGGCCTTGATGCCGGAGAATATTAACCGCGTTGTTTCCCTGGGGCAGGCCGGCCGCACGTGCGGCCCAAAAGACGGCAGGCGAGGCTGCCCCGCCTGTCAAAAAGCAAACGGATTTGTCCGGGGCAAGGCCCGGTCCGGTTATTTTTCCACCAGCTTCTCGCTGATTTTCATGCCAAAATGCCGGCCGCCGTCCTCAATGCGCGCCAGGACCTGGTCGCCTTCCTTGATTTTGGCAACGGACACCGGCCGGCCGTCGGGCCGGACAAGATTGATCGTTTCGGCATTCTGGAGATAAACCGATATTTGCCGCCCGTCCGCCTCGGCGGTTATCAGGATCATGGGCCGGGATTCAATCTTGCAACGGCCGATCTGCGCGGTCCGGGTCCCGCCTTTGGCTTCAACAATCAGGACCGTGTCGCCGGTCCGCAGATCGGAAAGGTAAGCAGTCTTGTTTTCCGGCAATAAAATGTAGGCATGCAGGGCGCTGGCATTGACCCGGAAGGGGCGCGCGGCCACGTAAGGATTTTCAAGACTTTCGGAATGGACCAGGAAGAAGGCGCTGCTGGCGTTCCCGACCAGCATTCCCTCGCCGACGGTCATGGCCGAACAGGTGTCAATGCAGACCCGGTCGCCCATCCCGCTCGGCGTAATTTTCTTGACAACCGCCGTTTTCAGCTCAATCCGCGGGGAGAGGCCGTGGACCATGCCGACAATCTTTCTGACCTCGTTCGGGTCGCGGCTGACCACCGCCACGCCGTCAACGCCTTTTTCCAGGACGCCGAACATCGTGCGCGCCTCATCGGCCGTTTTTACTTCGGCCATGATTTTACCGCGCTGGGCGAGGATGTTTTCTATCGGGATGATGGTCCAGTCGGGAAGTTTTAAAAGCGCCATGATGTTCGGATCGGCTTTGGCCGCCCGGTTTTCGTCGGACTTGGAGCGGATTTCCATGACAACGACATCCCGGCCGGGGACAATATCGCCGTCTTCGGCCACAATCCTGATGCGGCCGAGATCCTTGACGCTCTCCGCCCGCCCCTTCTCAACGATAACGGCGTCCGCTCCGCTCTCAATCGCGGCAATGGCCAGCTGCTTGTCCCAGGGAATTGCCTGCACCCAGACTTGTTTCATTTCTTCACCTGAAAATAGAAATCTTGTTTTTAATACCTCACGCGGGATTAAACCACGACTGATTCAATATGTATTTTATAATTCGAGCATCTGCAGTAATTTTTCGTTGCTTATTCGGTGATGTACAGCAACACTTTTCAGGATACCGTTTAGCGTGCCCACTTTGAGCGGCGCATGATTCGGGATCGTTTCATGATGCTGTCCGTCTTGTGCCGTCGTTACGCGAACGTGTGAGCCGGTTTGGCGAGTGACGGAGTATCCCAGACAACGCAAAGCTTTGATTAATTCCGATGCGGACGTGTCGCGGGGAATCTTCATACGGCCATGACCTCATCACGGACAAAATGGAGACGCACAATACGCGGTATTTCTCCTGCATCAAAATGACATTCCAGAGCATCCCGAATATTGGTTTTTAATTCCTCCTGCGTATCGCCTTCCGTATGAATACCCGCCCCTAAAGCGTGTGCCACAAACCCGCCGTCAATAACATCCTCTTGTACCTCAAAAATAATTTCTGTCATAGATTCACGCCTCATATTTATTCAATACAATAATAAGTCTTCTTTATTTTCAATAGTTTCATTTTGCCTGCAACTATGCCTTCAATAATTTTGCCGCATCTTTGGCCGTCATTTTCTCGTGCACAATGGCCGAAATCGCGCGGATAATCCTGCGCGGATCGGCATGCTGGAATACGTTGCGGCCGATGGAAACGCCGGCGCCGCCGGACTTCAAAGCGCCTTCAACCATGTTGAGCACATCCATGTCCGACTCCAGTTTTTCTCCGCCGGCGATGACCACCGGCACGGGACAGCCGGAGGTAACCTCCTCAAAAGCCCGCGGACTTCCCGGGTAATTCACCTTTATGATATCGGCCCCGAGCTCGGCGCCGACCCGGGCCGCGTGTTTGATGTGTTTGACGTCATATTCGCTTTTTATTTTCGGGCCGCGCGTGTACATCATGGCCAGGAGCGGCATGCCCCATTCCTGGCATTTACGGGATACCCCGCCGAGGTGATCCAGCATCTCGTCCTCCGTCGGCGCGCCGAGGTTGATATGAATGGAAACGCCGTCCGCGCCGATTTTAATCGCTTCCTCAACCGTGCAAACCAGAACTTTGCCGGTGGGATCGGGCGACATGGACGTGCTGGCCGACATGTGAATGATAAGGCCGATGTCCTTCCCCGACTGCCGGTGCCCCGCGCGGACAATGCCTTTATGAATAATAATGGCGTTCGCCCCCCCCTCCACCACGTTGCCTACCGCCTGTTTCATGTCAATCAAACCCGGAATAGGGCCTACCGTAACCCCATGGTCCATGGGAACCATCACTGTTTTGCCGGTATGCCGGCTGATTATCCGCTCAAGTCTTATGTTTTTGCCGATCATCATGTTTATTTGCCTTATGGTATTACCTGAATTTTACACGAATTTCGTGCAATATTCGGGTATTATAATCCAGCGCTTTAACAATTGTTTGCCGCGTCATATTTACTAGAATATCCGTTATGACGCAATCAAAAAAAGAGCGCGGACGCAAAAAAAAACGGAGATATTTCTCGGCCTTGACATGAGCGCCCGATCCCTGAAGGCAATTATCACGAACGCCGGCCGGCGGGTTTCTTCTCCGGCGCGGATCCGGGTGGCCGCGCTGGATATACGGCAGGAGCTCCTCAAAGTTTTGAAAAATGGCCGCGGCCGGATAAAAAACCGTCATTTCAGAATGATTTTTTCCGGCACCAGAACCGGATAACGCTGACGCTTGACCCAGTACTGCCGGCCGGAAACAATCAACTTGCGGAAGAGAAGCGCTTCCAGTTGGGCGCGGTTGCCCTTAATGAAACAAATGGTGTGCGAACGGCCGCCGTCATAACCAACCAGCCGGAAATGCGAAGGACTGCGCACCAGGAAATTTTTCGGCCGCAAGACGCCCTCAAACTCCCGCAACTGCCCCTGGGTTACATCCGGAAGCAGATCAAGATCCAAGGGCGGTTTTGCAAGCGCGGATGTTTTTTCTTCCCCGGTTTGCTCCTTGCCGGATTCAGCGGCCAGGGGCGGGCCGGGCTTTTCGGCCGGCGGCGGCGTTTCGCGGATTGCCGTTTCCCTTGCCGCAATCGGAGCGGTTTTGGGCGCCGGAGTTATTTTCTCCGGCGGCCGCTCAGCCGGCGGCTTTACCCGGGTCTCCCTTGCCGGAGCAACCGGCGGCGGAACCAAGGCGACCAGGGAACGGGCAACCCAGAGCGAACAGCATTCAGAGGGCGCGATTTTCACCCAGTCGGCATGCGCGCCCCTTCTTTCAACAGACGCATTGTTGGTCAATTGGCCGACGACGCTGAAATTGATGCCGGGCCCCGCGCGCACGTTGACGGACCGCCGGCAGACCACGACGTTGTTTTTCAAATAATCGCCGAGCACCCAGAAATCAATATTGGTCGGGGCAATAACCTCAACCCACTCCGCATCCATGCTCTTTACCGCAAGCTCCTGCCGGGCCGCCGCCTGGCCGGCCACTTCAACATTGAGCGCCGGGCCGGCCCGCAAATTAGTGTTGTCCTTCAGCACCCTGACCTTGACCGGCAACGGGCTCTGGGCAAAAACAGAACCGGCAAAACCGATGCAACAAAACAATGAAAGAAAGGACTTTTTCATGGCTCAAAACCTCCGTATCTTTTTACGGAAAGAATTATAGCCAACCCTGCGTTTAATTCAATCTATTTTATTCAAGTCTATTGTCGGGCGAAGGCTGTGTTACCCCTGGGGGTAACACAGCCTTGCTCTTTTCCATGCCATGTTTCATTTTTACCATATCCCTCCCCCGCAACCAATAAATTCTTGATGGGGGACTTTGTCCCCCTTAACCCCCTATCATTGCAATTCACCCCTCGCCCAGAAGGCGGGGATCTCTTGGCCTACCAGTAGTTAAAATGTTTCCTAAACGGCATCCGCATAAGAAATATCCGCCAAGAATATATCTGCCGGACTGGTATGTTCGGCCCAAGCTTTGTCCTCCGCATGATCCTGACCACAGGGTTGATCCATTTTATGTTCATGAGCCAAATAATACGACATAACCGCCTTGCCGGGTTCCACGTCCAGCCAGCTTGCGTAGGATGTATCACCCCCGCTTGGAAATGTGCCGCCATATTGAATCTCATGGTCATCTTTGAGCCAAAACATATCAGTACGCAGATTACGCCTCCCAGGCATGTTCCAGCGCCGGCAAACTATGACACATCCACCCGGAAGCCTTTTCATCATCGGCCCCTGCAATCTTATAGGCAAACGCAATATTGATGAAATTTCACGATATGGCGGTTTCAGTTGACATACTGACGGAATACACCCCCCCGCGTCATTCCGCACCAACGCCCATAAAGTATCATCATCGCCGAAATCAATTGCCGTTTCGTTTCCAGGAATAGAAAAGTCCAATAATTTCCGCCAGTGCAAGCCGTCACTGCTGGTGTATAAACTTATCGCGCCGCGCGCATAAGCACAACCATATAGTTCGCCACGCCAAGATGCTACCGACCATAACCAACTGCCAACCGGAATTCCTTGCAGAACAAAAGAAGTTTCATTGTTATTATCCGAAAACACGCGTCCGCGCGGTTCTATCAATCCGTTTTGAGGCCTGGCCCCGAAATAAAGCAACATCCGGTTTTGAAACAAAACGAGTTTCGGATCGCGGCAATCGTATTTGGCATCAGCAAATCTCGCAACCTCGTGCCATGAATTTAGATCCGACGAGCCTATCAGAACTATTTGTCCATCATATGACACATGTGAGGATGCGGAACGAAAAGCAATATAAGTATTTTGACTTAAACGATTTATGCTTGTAAAAGCATTATGTCTTCCGTCTGAAAAAACTCTATGCGCCCGCGTAATTCTGATTTCCATATTATTCCACTATTTTTTATTCTCAAGAGTGCCGAGTTTTCGGGCGGGAGAGCGCCGAATGCTTGGCGAGAGTTATTGTCAACTTTGAACGTGCGATTGCAAGCGAAATCCACTCGCCGATCAGTTTTTTGAACTTTTTGTATTCTGCGATCTGGCGGCGCATATCCGGCACAAATTCGGCGCGCGGGTATTCTGTGTAACCCCGCATTTTATGCGTGTAACTGAGTTGGTAATACCGGCCTTTATATTTCGGACTGCGTTTTTGTCTGGTTAGCGATCCCGGACGCATGGTCCCGATCCGCAGCAGTTCCTGTTTAATCCGAGCGATACGGTCTTCCATGGCTTTTATGTTTGCATTCATATTGAATCATATATATGATTCATAAGAATTCCGCAACATAAAAATGCAGTCTAAAAAAATTCCGGCGCAGCGATAAAGGACCTCGCCCAGATCGATAACTTTTAAGCCGCATTGCCAATTACATTGTGCGCGCAAGTTCCTAGTCTTTTCGCAGCAAATTCCATTCGCCTCAAGGCGATGGGTTTCGGACATCCCCAACGGGGACACTAATCGCGCCGGGCCGGCATCGCAGTCGCAATCATGAACGAAGATAAAAAGGGTTGGTAATCAGCATGCAATCGGCGCCGATAATTTCCAGACGGATAAACGATTTTAATCCGGAAACAGGCGCTTCAATGTTTTTTTTATAAACTGTTCCGCGGATTTCCTCCTGAAAAACAACTCGTTTGCCGGAAAAAATTTTAACCACGTCCATCGGCGTCTGCGAGCGGACCGATACGGCCAGTTGCAGGAAACGCGTTTCAGCAATGCCGAGAGTGTCGCCAGGCAAACAGGAACCGAGCGCAACATGCGCTTCCTCCATTCTCAAGGCCGGCATCAGTCGCCCCCTGCGGATTGCGGCAAGAACCGATTCCTTTGTCGGAACTCCATCCACATAGATAAAATGGAAAACCGGATACTCGCGCAACCGTTGAATGCCCCACATGTCCACGCAAGTGGTGCAGACTACTTTCTTCCCGGCGATCCATGCTTCTTCCAGTTCTGTCCCGGCCAGGCCGCGCAGCATTCGTTCCCCGAGATCAACCGCTTCAAAATCGTATCTTGTCCAATAGTCGTCGGTAACGTGCGTTGCGCAGGCAACGCCTCCATTCCGTTTAATCACTGCCAGCGCCTCTTTCACATACCGGTCTATTTCCTCCTCATTAAACAGCCCCCCGCGAAATTTTCTGGTATATTTATCCGTGCCCATGCTCAAAATATGCAGGCGATTACACACTTTTGAGCCCGGCTCCCAATTGAACGGATGGAATTCCTCTCCCGGGATCAACAGCACGCCGTCCCCCTGATATTGATCAAGATTATCCAGCACCGGCCGCCCGAAGGAAAACGCCCCATTAACAGACATTATGGCAATATCCATGTTCAGGTAGCGCATCGCCGCCTTCAAAGTGTTCGGGCTTGCGCCCGCCCCCCACCAATCAAGCGAATGAATATGGGTAATCATCCGGTAGTTGATTTTGGGTGGCAAAGCCGCGCAGTCCTTGACAAATGACGTTTTGACTTCCGGGCAGAAACCGCTTTGTTTGAATGTTTCAAATCTCGCCAACACATTCCGGCTGAACTTGTCCCAGAAAGCAAGCGGCCGGTCATTCTCCGGCGGCTTGACTTCGGGAAAGAGCAGCTGCGTCCAGAAAAAAAGTCCTTTCCCATATCGGGCTTCCATTATTAATGCGCCATCAGCAATGACGCTGTCCCGATACCCGCCCAAAATCGTCCAGCCGCGGGTATGGATTATGCTGGAAAGAGCCGCGCTGCGCACTAGCTCCGGATCCTGTTTGACATAGGTATGTATACCGTTGGCCTTCACTTCCCAATAAACCATTTCTTCCGGATCAATCCGGCATGGCGTCCGGAACAAAAACCGGCCCAACGGCCTGATTTCAGGCAAAAGATATTCCCATCGCTCTTTCGCGATCTTATAATAACGCGGCACCAGAATCGCGTCGGCCAGTTCGTCCGGCAGCCAGTTTGGTGTCCAGCGTTCGTGGTCCTGATGCAAAATCCAGCAAATACCGCCGGAACGGACAAATTCCTGCACTCCTTCCTGGTAGACCTCGACATAATCATTAAATCCGTTTTGCTCAATGATCATTACATCCAGATCAGCCAGATAGTCCGGTCTGGTATGATCAATGTCCCGTACGGGCATTCCGAGTTCCCGCATCCGCATGGCCAATTTGTACGCCGGCTGATGCCAATGCGGCCAAGTCCCGATGCTCAGAAATATGGAAACTTCCATAGGATTTATCATGCTCTCGGTAAACTTCCTGAACCTGAATTAACCGGTAAAACC
>JAQUQV010000044.1 GCA_028715905.1 Kiritimatiellia bacterium | reverse complement strand
GTCCAGTTATTGTTTGCCGCTTCTATTTCGTAAAAGCTCCGCGCGTCAGCGTCTTTTATGCCGACAAGAAAAACGTATTGGGACCAGCTTAAGCTGAATGCTGGTTTGCTTGATTTGCCAGATGGCATCTGGCGTTTTGGCAATAATTCAGATTTCGCAGATGGAATCCGGCTTTTTTGCCTGTCCGGCAATTTGGCAGACGGCGTCTGCCAAATCTGTTTGGCACGGCTTTGGTATACCAAATAGAACTTGCGCATATTCCGCAAATTTCGCTCTGAAAAACCAGTTCCAAACTCGGTCGTCAGCTTGGCCGAAAGCTCTTTAAGCGCTTCTTTGCCATATTGCGCCCGGGCGGTTCCCTTTTGTTCGTGTTCCACAATCCGGCGGCCGATTTCAAAACAGGCCAGCACCTGCACGGCATTCACGCCGCGCGCCGCTGTTGACCGGGCCGAAAGGATCAGTTCCCTGATTTCGGAAAGAAGTTTATCGGTCAAAATATTATTTTTCATAATGCTCTTGCCATTGATTGCTCTGGTTCCGAACTACTGATTTTGTAAGTCTCATATTGTGGTTTTATTCATTGCTCCATTCAGTTTTTTTTGCCTTGCTTTGCCGCTTTTTGCTCAAGCGCATTTACCGCCCGGTCAAAGTCGGAAATATAGTTTTTATCCCGCGCTTTGCGGAATATTTCAAATTCATCTTCGGCCTTGCGCGCGGCCTGTTCGGCGCTCACGCTTCCGGCATTCTTCAGAAGCTTGCGTTCGCTCAGTTTCAAGAAGTCGTCCAGCTTGGCTATCCAGTCGGCCATTTTCATAAGCCGGCCGTTGGTCGCCTGCAATTCAGCAAAGTCAAGATACATGGACACAATCAGATTCAATTGCCGGAGCTCGCTTTCGGTGAGATAATTCTTGGCGATTTTTACGTCATGCGCGGTTATGTAACTGCCTTTGAAGCTGGTCAGCCCCATCAGCGGCTTCCTTCTGTTGGCGCGCTCGGAGATGATTTCCGCGGCGGTATGGCCGTGCACCGCATAGTGCATCTTGTTCTGCACCGTGGCAAAGAATTCGCGGGTAAGTGCGTCGTCTTTCCGGTAATCAATGCTGGTGGCGTAAATATCGGTTACCTTCTGGTAAAAATTGCGCTCGCTGCTGCGGATGTCGCGGATGCGCTGGAGCAGTTCCTGGAAATATCTTGCTTTCTGCCCACCCTGTTTAAGCCGTTCGTCATCCAGGGTAAAACCCTTGACGATATATTCTTTCAGGCGCTGGGTAGCCCAGATGCGGAATTGTGTGCCGCGCAATGACTTGACCCGGTAGCCGACTGAGATTACCACATCAAGGTTGTAGAAATCAACTTCCCTGGTAACGTCCCGTTCACCTTCTTTTTGAACTATCCGGAATTTCCGGATAGTTGCCGCCTGATTTAACTCCCCTTCTTCAAAAACATTCCGAATGTGTTCATTTATGGTCCGCACGTCCTTTTGGAAAAGGTCGGCCATCAACTTCTGACTCAACCAGACCGTCTCATCTTCAAGCCGGACTTCCAGTTTTGTCCGGCCGTCTTCAGTTTGGTAGAAAATTATATTGGACTGGTTTTTATCCTTATCCATCGCCGATTTCCTTTTTCAGCCTTTCAAGGAGTTCGTTGCTCCTGCGGAAGGAGTCATGAAGCATGGAAACAATCTCCGTGCTGGAATGGCTCTGCTCTTCCTCCGGAACATGGGGATTCTTTATGTCCAAGTTATAACCATTGGCAATGATCGCCTCCATGGAAACTTTCCACGCCTGTTCGTTTTCCCTGCGTTTCCGCCACCACTTTTTAAGGCCGTCAAACTCGCTTTTCCGGATCGGCTTGGTCTTGCTATAGGCTTTTACGCCTTCGGGCAATTTATGCTCCCAAAACCAGATTTCTTTTGTGGACTTGCCTTTTTCAAAGAAAAGAAGGTTGGTGGCGACGCTGGCATAGGGCTGAAAAACCGAGTTCGGCAGGCGGACAATCGTATGCAGATTGCAGTTTTCCAAAAAGTGCTGACGAATGCGCTGTTTCACGCCGTCACCGGTAAGCGAGCCATCCGGCAGAACTATGCCGGCGCGCCCGCCGGCTTTCAAATACCGCGCCATAAGCATCAGGAAAAGGTCCGCGCTTTCCGTGGTGCGAAAATTCAGGGGAAAGTTGGTCTCCGCGCCGTCGGTAACCGAGGCGCCAAAAGGCGGATTGGCCAAGATGACGTCAACCCGGTCTTTCTGGCCGATGGAAGTGTATTCCCGGTTCAAACTGTCGGTATAGTCCACGTTGGGCACTTCGATATCGTGCAGGATCAAATTGGTGACGCACAGCATGAAGGGCAGTGGTTTGAATTCCATGCCGTGGATCGTTTTTTCCAGCATCTTGAGGTCCTCAACTCCCTTGACATCCTGTTTCCGGATGTTTTCGATTGCGCTGGTGAGGAATCCGCCCGTGCCGCAGGCGGGGTCCAGGACTTTTTCGCCCAGCCGGGGATTGATCATTTCAGCGACGAACTCGGTCAAGGCGCGGGGAGTGTAAAACTCCCCGTAATTGCCGGCGCTTTGCAGGTCGCGCAGAATAGTTTCGTAAATATCGCCGAACACGTGCCGGTCCTCCGCCTTGTTGAAATCAATCTGGTTCAACGCGTTGACTACCTGGCGGATGATCGTCCCGTTTTTCATGTAGTTATTCGTGCCGTCGAATATCTCTCGGATAATGAGCGCGCGTTTGTTGCCGGAACTCACGTCAAGATTTTTAAGCCTGGGCATCAGCGCGCCGTCAACAAAGCTTTTAAGCTCATCGCCGGTCATGCCCTCGTCATCCGCCGCCCAATTGCGCCACTGCAGTTTTTTGGGAATCGGGGAAACGTATTTTTCATTAAGAAGCTCCAACTCCTTGTCCTTGTCGTCAAGAATCTTGAGACTGATCATCCAGCCCAACTGCTCGATGCGCTGGGCGTCGCCGGAGACGCCCGGGTCTTTGCGCATGATGTTCTGCAGTGTTTTTATGATATTCCCGATGTTTTTCATCAATTCTCTTTACGCCACGGCATAAAGCTCGTTTTCCAATTCCACGACGGCATGAAGATATTGGTCCCGGCCCCCGAAAATCCTGATGATTTCGGAGGGGGTGCCCATTTGATTAAAAGGTTCGATTCTCAAGACCGAGAGGTTTTCAATGTTTTCAACGCCCTCATCGGCATACTTGTCCAAAAGCGCGTCAATGACCTTCCGCGCCTGTTCGCCATACCTGGCGAAGCAGTCGCGCTTCTTCACTTTTTCGGCGCGTTCCCGGCGGGTAAGCGCCGGCATGCCCCAGGCGATATGGCACACCAAGTCAAAGACGTCCAAATCCTTTTTTACTTCCGCCATGAGATTGGCCGCGATTATTCCATGGGATTCCAATTCATCTATAACGGCTTTCTTTTTGCGGGCGCTTTTCCAGCGGACGAGAAAATCGTCAAGCGAGCGGAATTCCCGCAGGATGTTTTTTCTGGTGTAGTCCTTCAGGGTCTCCGTAATAAGCCGGCCGGTCTCGTCCAGATGCTGAACCCGTTCGTTTAAGACCGAAACATCCACGCCCGCGACAAATACCTTCCGGTGATGCTCCGCTATTATTGCCCGGGCCTGAATAATTTCCGGCTGAATAGAATATTCTTTTGTTTCCTTTCCATCAAAATCAACCGGCAGTCCGGTCGCGGGGTCCACGATTTCCCCGCCTTCTTCCGGGTAAATATCCCGGCCGGTCAACTCGTCTTCCCCGCTAACCTGCCTGATCATGACCGGATCACCATCAAACGCCGGATCTGCGAAAAGATCGGTCACGTTGCGGAAATCCATAATGGCGAAAAAGGTTTTGCCATAATCCTCGTTAATACGGGTTCCGCGCCCAATAATCTGCTTGAATTCGGTCAGCGACTGGATGTTGGAATCAAGCACAATCAATTTGCAGGTCTGGGCGTCAATGCCGGTGGTCATCAATTTTGACGTGGTTGCGATAACCGGATAACGCTCCTCGGGATTTATGAAATTGTCCACTTCGCGCTTGCCTTCCTCGTCGTCCCCGGTAATGCGCATAACATACTTGTAATTTTCTTTTGCCAAATCAGGGTTCTCGTTGATCAGCGCCTGCCGCATGCGCTCGGCGTGTTCAATATCCACGCAAAAAACTATGGTTTTGTCAAAGCGGTCGGTTTTCTTCAGATACTCCGACACCTTTTTGGCGACAATTTTTGTCCGTTCATCAATTACCAGGTTTTTGTCAAAATCCCTGGTGTTATAAACCCGGTCCTCAACCTCATGGCCGTCCTTGTCTTTTTTGCCTGCTTCCGGACGCCAGCCTTCAAGGTCGGTATTGAGCCCCACGCGGATGACTTTATAGGGAGCCAGGAATCCATCCTCAATGCCCTGCCTGAGCGAATAGGTGTAAATCGGCTCGCCGAAGTAAGCGATGTTGGAGATATCCTTTGTTTCCCGCGGAGTCGCGGTAAGGCCGATATGAGTCGCGGAACTGAAATAGTCAAGGATTGCCCTCCACGCGCTGTCGGCGGCCGCACTTCCGCGATGGCATTCGTCAACAACCACCAGATCGAAAAAATCACGGCTGAATTCCCGGTAGGCATCCTTGTCTTCATTGTAGTTCGTCAATCCCTGGTAAAGGGCGAGGTAAATCTCAAACGCCTTGTCTATTTTTTTCTTTTTGATGACCGTCATGCGGTCTTTAAAATGCTTAAAATCTCCCCGTTTGGTCTGGTCAATAAGCACATTGCGGTCTGCCAGAAAAAGAATCCTTTTTTTTCGGCCGTTTTTCCAAAGCCGGTATATTATCTGAAAAGCAGCATATGTTTTTCCCGTTCCGGTGGCCATTACAAGAAGGATTCTGTTCTCCCCGCGCGCTATTGCTTCGATCGTTCTATTTACGGCGATCTGCTGGTAGTAACGCGGCGCGCGTCCCGATCCGTCAAAAAAGTAGTCAAACGAGACGGCTTCCTCTTGTTCAGAAGTCGTAATGTTTTTGTGCTTTTTATACATCCGCCAGAGTTCAGCAGGGGAAGGGAAAGCGTCCAAAGTCAATTCCTTCTCTATTATTGGAGTAAAGCCGGAAAGATCATGCTGAACAAATCCATCTCCATTGGAACTGAAAGCAACCGGGATATCGAGCATTTTTGCGTAACCCAGGGACTGCTGTAACCCGGCGCCCACGGAATGGTTGTTATCCTTGGCTTCAATAACAGCGACCGGAACATTCGGTTTAAGGTAAAGAATGAAATCGGCGCGTTTCCTTTCGCCGCGCGCGGTTTTGCCGCCTTTGACAAAAATACGCCCGTCGGTAAAATAAACTTCTTCCCTTATTTGTTTTGCAACGTCCCACCCGGCCTTGACCAGGGCGGGCAGGATGTATTGCGTGCAAATATCCCGTTCTGACAGTTCTTTTTTATTTGTCATTTTTTCATCCGCAGGCTTATTCCATCCGCCCTTTATCCGCAAAGCTGTAATATTTGTTGTCGCCGATAATTATGTGGTCAAGAACCTTAATCTGCATCATTTCCCCGGCTTGGGTCAGTTCTTTTGTGAACGCGCGGTCTTCCGCGCTGGGATCGGGATTGCCGGAGGGGTGATTATGCGCGCAGATGATTGACGCCGCGAATTTCCGCAATGCGGAATGAATGATTTCCCGCACGATCGGCATGGCCTGGTTGACCGTGCCGCAAGCCGCGTCCGCGATTTCAATAACTCCATTGCTGCTGTCCAGATAAACGATCTTGAAAACTTCGGTCTTTAAATCGCGCATCTGCGGCATGATGATATCAACCACATCTTTGGCTGAGGCGATTTTCCGTTTATCCGCGTTCGCCTCAACCTCGCGAAACCTCCGCCCGATTTCAAGCGCGGCCTGGATATGGGCGATTTTGGCCGGACCGACACCCTTGAACCCCTTCCAATCGCGCGGGTCGGTCTGAATCATGTTCCTGAACGTGCCGAATTTTTCAACTATCCTGCGGGCAATATCCAGGGCGCTGGCGCCGGTCGTGCCCGTGCGCAAAAGAATGGCAAGCAGCTCGGAATTGCTCAAGGCCTCCGCGCCATTCTTGAGCAGTTTTTCTCTTGGCCGGTCATCCCGCGGCCAGTTCTTGATTCCGGCTGTTTCACGTTTTTTTGGCATGGTTGTTTAAACCCCTTGCATACTACCCCTCCCGGACGCGGCGTCAAGGCCGCAATTGTTGCATGGCGCACGCCGCCAAAAGCGGCAACTGTATTTGAGCGGCGTAGGAGCCGCATCCCCATGCGGCGATTCCGGACGAACCGCATCCCCATGCGGCGATTCCAAACACCAGATACATCGCCGAACAGGAGTTCGGCTCCCACCCTGATTTTGCGCTCTTTTGCGGCAAGATTGTCCGCCGCCAGCCGCACCATGGGACCCGGCCGGCCGCATGAAAGCAACGCCTGAATTGCCGCTCCATTTTCCATATTCCAGGATCAGCCAAGATTGGAGACGCGTTTTATGTCCGGGTCGGTGAAAACATCCATTTTATCAAGGCTTCTCGTGGAAAACTCCGATATGATTGCGCCTTTACTTCCCGCCTGAAACCAGTGCCGGGTTTTTTCCTTCAAGGTATATTGCTCGCCGGGCTTCAGTATTATCTCATGCCATGCTGTAAAATATTTTTTCCTGTCCTCCGGAATTTTCGCCTTCGGACAACGCGTTGGCCGGCCGGGCACATACAGGAAAACCTCCCCCCATCGGCAGCGGAACGTTTCTTCTTTGCCGGGATAATTTCCAACCTGCGGATGGATGTGTTCGGGACATATCTGGCCGGGAAACAAAACCAGTTCCTTTGCGCAACAACGCACCGTGTTGACGTAAATAACAATTTCGGTCCCTATATTTTCAAGGCGCCCCAGATTGAAGTCGCAGACCTCAATCCTTTCCTTTTCAGCGTCGGTCAATCTTATCTTTGCGCCGGCAAGCATTTTGACTGTCCTTTTCTGGGCTTTTTTTATTGTTTTGATGGAAAGCATTTACATCGCTCCTTCCTGTAATTATATTTTTGATTATCAATAACCTGCGGCTTGCCGCCGCGCTCCACGACGCGTTTGCGGAAGCATCAGGCCTGCACCTCTCAAACAATAATAAACCGCCGACGGTCCATTGTTAACGTTGACCGTGTTTGCGCTTTTTCAACGCAATATTCGGCATTTAATAATACACCTTCCACAAAAAAAGGCCTTGCGGAGGGGCGGTCGGGACTACCGCGGTCCTTTGCTTGCGCGCCAAAATATTTTCCGCCGCCGCAGCCGGCAAATCGCCCGCCCCCACCCTGATCAGAAACCCGGCCAGACTGCGCACCATCCGGTAAAGAAAGCCGTCGCCGCGGACCGCGATCACAATTTCCTTGCCCCGGCGCCGGACCGCCAGCGCCGACAGATTACGGACGGTGCTTTCCACCAGCCGGCTGGGATTGGCGGTAAAAGACGCGAAATCATGTTTACCCGTCAACTTTGCCGCCGCATTCCGCATAACCGCGACATCAAGCGGCTGGCGGACATGGGTGCGGTAACGGCACAAAAAAGGCGGGAGGACGCAAGCATTCCAGATGAAATAACGGTATTCCTTGCAAACCGCGTCCCGGCGGGCGTGAAAATCAGGCGCGGCCGGCCCGGCTTTTAAGAGGCGGATGTCCGGCGGCAGGAGGGCGTTGCCCGCCTTGATGATTGTTCTGGCTTCCATGCGCGCGGGAAGATCAAGGTGAGCCACCTGCCCGGCGGCATGCACGCCCCGGTCGGTCCGTCCGCTGCCATGGATTTTCACCGCGCGGCCGGCGAATTCGCGAAAACAACGCTCCAGTTCGCTCTGAACGGTTTTCACGCCCGGCTGGACCTGCCAGCCGGCATAACCGGAGCCGTCGTAAGAAATTGTCAGCTTATAACGCTGCATTTTTCATTTCCATGCGCGTCAAGGTAGGATTGCAGCATAATCTGCGCCGCGACCCGGTCAATGGATTGCCGCCGGCGGCGGCGCGATAACCCCCCGTCAATCATGGCGCGCTCCGCGATCTTGGTGCTCAGGCGCTCATCCCAGAATTCAACCGGCAGCGCAACGCGCGTCTTCAAGCGGCTTGCGAACTGCTCCACGTCTCCGACGGCCAAACCTTTTGAGCCGTCCAGATTCAAAGGCAAGCCGACGATGATTTTCTCGGCCTTGCGCTCCGCGGCAATGCGGCTGATCTCCTTAATTACAGGCTGTCCCCCGGCGTTCTGAATGACACACAACGGAAATGCAATCCGGCCGTTTTCATCGCTGCCGGCCACGCCAATACGTTTCCGCCCAAAGTCTATGCCTAGATAACTTCCCATAACTTACCCGTAAGAGCCGCAAGAAAACTTCCGGCATTCAACATTGAACTTTCAGCACAATTGCATCGGTTAAGAGTTGATGTTGAATGCTCACATGTTTCCAATGCGCGCATATCAAACCAGGTCTTTATACTTCCCGCTTTTTTTCATCCGCGCCACGAGTTGCTTGACATCCTGGGCCTTGCTTTTGGCGCAAACCAGGGTGGCGGCGCCGGAACGCACCACCACCAGGTCGCGCACGCCGACCAGCGCGATCAAGCCGTCCTCCGCCACGGCAATATTGCCGGCGGCGTCAAACGTTTCTCCGTTTCCGACAACGACGTTGTTGCCGGAATCTTTTTTGCAATGCGCTTCAAGCGCCGCCCATGAACCGACGTCATCCCAGCGGAAGGCGCTCTTGGCCATGACAATGTTGGCGGCCTTTTCCATCAAGGCGTAGTCCACCGAAATCTTTTCCAGCGCCGCGTATTCTTTTTTTAAAACCGCCTTCAATGCCATCGGACCGGGCGCGGCGCCGATCTTGTTGACCAATCCGAGGAGCCGGGGACAGTGTTCCGCCAGGGCGGCCTCCAGGACGGGAAGCGCCCAGACAAACATGCCGGAATTCCAGTAAAACCTTCCGCTTTTCATATATTTTCCGGCGGTCGGCAAATCTGGTTTTTCAACAAAACGTTTCGCTTCCGCAAAAACCGTTTTGCCGGGCAGTTTCAATTCTTGCCCGGCTTCAATATAGCCGAACCCCGTGCTGGGAAAAGAGGGCTTGATTCCGATGGTAACCAGGCAATCGGAAGCAAGGGCGAGCCGGAAGGCCGCATTCAGGGTTTGCAGAAAAACCGGCTCATCTTTAATCAGATGGTCCGAAGTCAGCACGCAAAAGGCGGCCCCGGGACTACGGCTTTTCACCAGGCCCGCGGCCAGCGCCACGGCGGCGGCCGTGTCGCGGCCGTAGGGTTCCGCAATCACGTTTTCCGCAGGAAAATCCGGCAAAACCCGGCGCGCCAGGGCGGCCAAATCTTTTCGCGTAATGATAAATATCCGTTTCTTGGGGATTAATTTCTCTATCCGTTCCACCGCGGCGCAAATCAGCGGTTTCCCGGCAGGGATATTCAGAAACTGTTTCGGCCGGCGGGCGGTGCTCATCGGCCAGAAACGCTCGCCGGATCCTCCCGCCAGGATGACCGCATAAAAATTGTTTTTTTTCGGCATGATAATTTTTCTCCAGCTCATTTTTTTGAATCAGTCTGCCATTATCACCCCCGTCACGCAAGAGCAAAATAACCCGCCCTGGAGTCAATTCGCCGGCAAACAACATCAAAATGAATTTTTGACAACCCCCCAGGCCGTATGCTAAAGTTTTTTTCAATAAAAAAACGGGGCTGGCAAACACACTGCAAAAAAATCTTATGCGCATCAGATCGGCCTGCAAAAACGACGGGAATGAATTAATGCGGATGCGAAACCGGCTGCTGGCACTGCATCAGATCGGCAACGATCTTTCAACCGTCGAATCCTTTGACGATTTGTGCCGGCAGGCCGTGGTCTTCGGGTGCCAGATACTGGAATGCAAACGGGTCAGCCTCTGGTTTCGGCGGGGCAATTCAATGGTGGCGGGCGGCTCATTCGGCATGGACGAAAGCGGAAAAGCGCGCGACGAGCGCGCGCGGCTGATAACCTTAAACCGCGCCGCGCCCATGGGAGAGGTCCTGGCCGACAAGCGCCGCCTGTTAATTCAACAGGATTGCGTCCTGCGCAACGACAAGGGCGAGGAAGTCGGGCGGGGCATGCACGCCATTGCCGCCCTGTGGAACGGCAGCCGGGTCATCGGATGCATCTGCATTGACAACCTCCTTGACCGGAGGATTTTCAGCGCGGAGGACCTTGACATCCTGTGTATGTATGCCGCCCTCATCGGACACCTGGCTTTCGGAAAGAAAACAGCGGACGAGCTCAAAAAATCGGTCAAGGAAAAGGAAATTCTCCTGCGGGAAATCCAGCACCGCGTTAAAAACAATCTGCAGGTGATCTCCAGCCTCCTGAACCTGCAGGCGGCCTACATCCGCGACCCGCACGACGCGGAACTGTTCCGGCAGACCCAGGCCAGGATCAAATCCATGGCAAAAGCATATGACGCGTTCCGGCCGCCTGAAGGTGCGCGCGAAATCAACATGCACAATTATATCACGGGAATCATCCATGACCTTTTTCAATTCTATCAAGTAGACCCTTCCTCAATCGTCATGCGGTGGGAAGGCGGCCATGAATCCTTTTCCCTTTCCCAGGCGATCCCGTGCAGCCTAATCGTGAACGAACTCGTGATGAACGCGCTCAAACACGGATTCCAGCAAGGCCAGGCCGGCGGGGGACAACCCAAAGGCGAGCTTTTAATTTCCGTCCAGCGGAGGGAGGGATCCATCGCAATTACCATTGCCAACAACGGGGTTCCCTTCCCGGACAAGGTGGACGTCAACCATCCGCACTCGCTCGGCCTGCAACTGGTAAACGCGCTGGTGTCGCAACTGAACGGAACGCTCTCCATGGACAATACTCGCGGCACACGCTTTACAGTAACTTTTCCGGAAAAAATCGACGGCGGCGCGTAAAACCGGGGATAAACAACCCATTGCCCAATAGCAGCCGCGGCCCTCTGGAAAAATACAAACCGGATGTATTCGCGCGAAACACCGGGACCGGCCGCGCCGTTATCATGGCGAGATGACAATCTCCATCGTTTTTCCCGGCTGTAAAAAAGACGGCCATTCAACGCCGCAAGGCGCGGCGTATAATTTCCTCTACCGGCATGTCATCAACGCCGCCGGCCGCCGCCGTGGACACCATTCTGGCGGCCTCGTTCTGCTTGTAACCGAGAGACACGAGCGCGAGAATGGCGTCGGCAGTCTTGATATTTTCCCCGGGCAAACCCGTTCCGCCCGGCAAATCGGACGTGGAAAGCTTGTCGCGCAATTCAACCACCATTCGTTCGGCTGTCTTTTTACCGATGCCGGCAATGGTCGTCAGCCGCGCGATATCGCCGGCGGCAATCGCCTTGTTTAAATCGGACACCGCCAGGCTGCTCAAGGCGCTCATCGCCAGCTTCGGCCCGATGCCATTGACATTCATCAGCAATATGAAAGCCCTGCGCTCCGCCTCGCTCGCAAAGCCGAAAAGGGAATGCAGGTCCTCGCGGAGATATTCATAAACCAGGAGGCGGCAATCGCGGTTTTCGGCCGGCAGACGGTCAAAACTGCTGAGCGGAATAAACACCTCGTAACCCACGCCGCCCACCCTGACGACCACCCGGGCGGGTGATTTTTCCACGAGCGTTCCTTCAAGAAAAGTGATCATATCGCAACCATGCCCCTTGAAACGAGGAACGCGCCGCGCAAATCATTTGACGCGGATGCTTCCGGGCCGCAAATTTTACAGCGCTTGATGTTGTGCGCGTGGCAGATCGCGATGGCCAGCGCGTCCGCGGCGTCGCCGCCGGGTTCATCCTTCAGGTTCAAGATCAGCATGGCCATTTTCTTCACCTGCTCTTTGCCGGCCGCGCCGCAACCCACCACCGCCTGTTTGACGCGGCGCGGGGCATACTCGTAAACCGGCACCCCGGCCGCGGCACAGGCCGCGATGGCCGCGCCGCGCGCCTGGCCGAGAGCGACGGCGGTCTTGAAATTCTTGCAGAAAAAAACCCCCTCAATGGCGGCCGCATCCGGACGGCAGCGCCCCAGAATATCCGCCACGTCCCGGAAAATATGCAGCAGGCATTCGGAAATCAAGCGGGCGGGCGAATTTTTAACAAGCCGGTATTCAACCGCCTTCAAGGCAGAACCGGACGATTCAATAACCGCGAGCCCGGACGACCGGAGGGACATGTCCATGCCCATTATGCGGCTCATAATGCCTTTTTTACTTCTGCTCAAGCTCTTTCAGGATTTTCTCGTCAATGTCCACGTTGGAATAAACATTCTGGACATCGTCGTTATCCTCAAGCGTCTCAATGAACTTGAGCACGTTGGCCGCGGCGCTTTTGTCGGTAATAGTAACGTAACTGTCCGGAATAAGCGTGATTTCGGAACTGATGGTTTTAATGCCCGCCTTTTCCAAAGCGTCAACCACGGCCTGAAAACCGGCCGGATCGGTTACGATGTCAAAGACGCCGTCATCCTGCTGCATATCCTCGGCCCCGGCTTCAAGGACAATATTCATGAGTTTATCCTCTTCCACCGCGGCGTTATCAACCAGAATCTGTCCCTTGCGCTTGAAATTGCGCACCACCGCGCCCTGCACGGCCAGGTTGCTTCCAAACTTGGTGAAAATATGGCGGATTTCGGAGGCCGCCCGGTTTTTGTTGTCGGTCAGCACTTTAATCACGAGCGCAACGCCGCCGGCCACAAACCCCTCGTAGGTTACCTCATCCAGCTGGCTGCCGGCCAGTTCACCAGTCCCTTTCTTGATGGCCCTTTCAACATTATCCGAGGGCATATTGGATTCCTTGGCCTTGGCGATCAAATTGCGCAGGGCGGCGTTCATGTTCGGGTCGCCGCCGCCGGCACGGGCGGCAATGGTCAGTTCCTTGCTGAGTTTGCTGAATATTTTCCCGCGCCTGGCGTCCGCGGCGCCCTTTTTATGCTGAATGGTTTTCCATTTACTGTGTCCGCTCATACCGACTCTCCTCTCTCGTATCTGATGAAGTATATCTCACCCGCGCGCCTTTGGCAACATAAAGCACAGCGCGCCGGCAACGGCGCGGCAGTTTTAACAACCGGCCGGCAACGGGGATTCCTCGCGCCCGGCTGTTGCAGCGCGCGCTATTCGGTTTTGCTCTCCGCCGGCTGTTCATCGGCCGGGCCGTGCCATTCGGCGCAAACATCATCAATGATTTCCAAAGCCTCCTCAACTTCATTGGGCTTGACGTTGAGCGGCGGCAGGAACCGGAGCACATTCTCGGCGGTCGCCAGCGCCAGCAGGCCGATGTCCATCAACTTGGCTTCCAGCTCTTTCGCCGGCTGGTCAAGCACAAGGGCGAGCATCAGCCCCGTTCCCCGCACTTCCTTGAGATGCTCATATTTGTTGGCCAGCGCCTGCAGTCCGTTCTTTAATTTCTCGCCCATTTCCCTGGCGTTCTGCAGGAGGTTTTCCTCCCGGACGGCTTTGATCGCCGCCAGAGCGGCGGCACACACGCAAGGACCGCCGCCGAACGTGGAGCCATGCGTCCCGGCCTGCAGAACGTCGGCCGTTTTCGGCGCGGCGACAACCGCCCCCATGGGGAGGCCGGCGGCCAGGGCCTTGGCCAGGGCAAACGCATCCGGCAACACGCCGTAATTTTGAAACGCAAACCATTCGCCGGTGCGCCCCATGCCGCACTGCACTTCGTCAAACAAGAGCAGCATGTCGTTTGCATCACAAAGCGCGCGCAGACCCAGAAGAAAATCCTTTTCGGCCGGAACAACGCCTCCTTCGCCCTGGATCGGCTCCGCCAGCACGGCGACGGTCTTGTCGGTAATGGCCGATTTGACCGAGTCAAGGTTGTTAAAGTCGGCGTAGACAAAACCGGCCGGCAGAGGCTCAAAACCCTTCTGGACTTTGCTCTGGCCGGTCGCGGTCAAAGTGGCGAGGGTCCGGCCGTGAAAGGAATTGCGCATGGTGATGATTTCATGCCGTTTGCGCTCATGTCCCCAGAGGCGCGCCAGTTTGATCAAACCCTCGTTCGCTTCCGCGCCGGAATTGCAGAAGAAACATTTCCCCCCCTGAAATCCAGCCAGTCCGGCCAGGGTTTTGGCCAACAGCCCCTGGTTCTCATGGCAATAAAGGTTGGAAACATGAAGTAACTGCTCGGCCTGTTTTTTGATCGCTTCCACGACGCGGGGATGGCAGTGCCCGAGATTGTTGACCGCGATGCCCGCGATAAAATCAAGATAAACCTTGCCGTCGGCGTCCCAGACTTTCGTGCCTTTGCCGTGCGTCAGAGCGATGGCTTTGCGCGCGTAGCAGGGAATAACGTTCTGTTCAAACGATGCGATTATTTCTTCGGTTTTAATTGTCATTGATTATCTCCGTTCCGATGCCTTTATCCGTGAATATTTCAAGCAAAAGCGAATGCAGGACGTGGCCGTCAATGATGTGCACTTTCCTGACACCGGCGGCCATGGCCGCCAGCGCGCCCTGGATTTTGGGAATCATGCCGGCCTGGATCACCCGGCTCCGGATCAAGGCTTCTATTTCGCTGCGCGTCAGGGATGAAATGACCGAATCGGCGTCTTTGGCGTCCCGCATCACGCCCGGGACATCCGAAAGGAAAACCAGCTTGAAGGCGTTGATGGCGACCGCCACGGCCGCCGCCGAATCATCGGCGTTGATGTTATAAACCCGTCCGTCCGGCCCGCGGCCCAGAGGGGTAATGACGGGAATAATATCCGCCTGAAGACAGGCCGTAATCGGGGCGGTATCCACCGCCGCGACCCGCCCCACAAATCCCAGGTCAACCCCGACATTGTCCTGCACAACGCGCTTTTCGGCGCTGATAATCCCCGGCCCGTGAAGTCCCGTGGCCCTGGCGCCGCTGGCAATCAGCGTTTCCACGATCTCAACGTTGACTTCGTGATTCAACACCTCTTCCACCACCCGCATTGATTCGCTGTCGGTAACCCGGAGACCGTTCACAAACTTCGGCTGTATGCCCGCTTCCCGCATCCTCCTGGAAATGGCCCCGCCGCCGCCGTGCACAATCACGGGATGGATGCCGACGCATTCCATGAAAGCCACATCCGCCAGGATGCTCCTGCTGTTATCGGTGTTTTCCATGGCGCTGCCGCCGAACTTGATGACGACCGGCTTGCCCCGCAGCAGCCGGATATACGGCATGGCCTCCATGAGGACGTTTGTTTTTTCAATGAATTTCTGCATAAAATCAGGTCATATAATCGGCGTTGATCCGCACATAATCAAGACTGCAGTCGCAGGTCAGCATGGAATAGGAAGCTTTCCCCTGCCGCAGGTTGATTCCAATCGCAAATTTTTTCCGGGCAATTATTTTTTTCAACGTCTCCGACGGCAGGCCGGACGACCGGCCGTTGACCACCGCCGGACGCCCTTCATAGTCAATGCTGATTCTTTCCGGATCAACCGCCGCCCCGGAATAACCGATCGCGCCCATGATGCGCCCCCAGTTCGGATCGGCGCCGAACCAGGACGTTTTCACCAGCGGGGAACGCGCGATGGCGCGCGCCACTTTTTCGGCTTCCATCCTGTTTTTTGCGCCCTTGACATCAAGCCTGACGACGCGCGTGACCCCCTCGCCGTCTTCAACAAGCATATAAGCCAGCTTCCGGCAAAGGGCCGTCAGGGCGGCTTTAAACCCGTCCCACGCCGGCTGTTTTGCCGCAATGAGCCGGTTGCCGGCCAGGCCGCTGGCGAGACAGAGAACCGTGTCGTTGGTGCTCTGGTCGCCGTCAACCAGAATACGGTTAAAACTCTCCTCCACCGCGCAGGAAAGCGCATCCTGCAAAGCCGCCGGCGCGATGGCGGCATCGGTGGTAATGAACACGAGCAGCGTGGCCATGCGCGGGGCAATCATGCCGGCCCCCTTGGCCATGGCGCCGATAACAACATCCTTGCCGCCGAGGCGCAGGCGCACCGCCGCCTCCTTGGCGCGCGTATCGGTGGTCATGATCGCCCGGGCAGCGTCGCGGCCGCCGCCGCGCCCCAGTTTTTCCACGGCGCGGTTTATCCCCTTTTTCATCCGGTCCAGCGGCATGGGCACGCCAATGGTGCCGGTGGAACAGACAAAAACCAGGGCGGGGCTGATGCGCAACCGCCCGGCCGTCGCGGCGGCGGATTCTTCCGCATCGGCCAGTCCCCGCGGTCCGGTGCAGGCATTGGCGTTGCCGCTATTGATAATCACAGCCTGGATCTTCCGGCTTTTCAACCGCCGCCGGCACAGAATGACCGGCGCGGCTTTCACGCGGTTGCGCGTGAAAACGCCGGCCGCCGTTGCGGGGACGGCAGAAAATATCAGGGCAACGTCTTTCTTGTCAGGCGGAGAATGCGGCTTGATGCCGGCCCGCACGCCGGAGGCGGAAAAGCCTTGCGGGGAAGTTATGCCGCCGGGAACCCATTTATGCCTTGTCTTTTTTTGCATCAAACAAATCAGCGCTTGGAGAACTGGAAACGTTTCCTTGCGCCAGGCCGTCCCGGTTTTTTGCGCTCCTTAAGACGCGAATCCCTCGTTAAAAAACCGCTGTTTTTGAGGACCGTCCGCAAAGAGGCGTCAACCATCAGCAATGCCCTTGCCAGTCCGTGCCGGAGCGCGCCGGCCTGGCCCACAATGCCGCCTCCCCTGACGCGGGCGGCAACGTCAAAACGTTCGCTCATGTTGGTCAACTGCAGGGGCTGGAGAATAAAATTGCGCAAACTTTGCAGAGGAAAATATTCCTTGAAATCCCGGCCGTTGACCGTGATCCGGCCGCTGCCGCCGGTCAAGCGGACCGCGGCCATGGCAACTTTTCTGCGGCCAGTCGCGCCGACGACAGACGCGGCGGCATTGTTCACGTTATTATTTTCATCCGGCATTTCAAATCTCCAGCATTTTTGGTTTTTGCGCCTGATGAGGGTGTTCCTCGCCGGCATAAATAAAAACTCTTTTAAAAGCTCTGCGCATCAGGCGGTTTTTGGGGAGCATGCGGCGCACCGCATCGCTGATGAGACGTTCCGGCTTGATCGCCCGGATCGTGGCGGCTTTCCTTTCGCGGTAGCCGCCGCGGAACCCGGAATAGTCCGGATACATTTTCTGTTCCTCTTTTTTGCCGGTCAGTTTCACCCGGGCAGCGTTAATCACGACAATAAAATCGCCCAGATCAACATGGGGCGTGTAATTGACCTTGTCCTTGCCGCTGACCATGCCGGCGATTTTTACCGCCAGCCGGCCCAGCACCTTGTCGGCGGCGTTCACCACGTACCACGATCTTGCGACTTCGTTCTCTTTTGGTATTGTCGTTTTCAACGTATTTCCCCACCCTTCCAAATGAAGAGAAAAATAATTATTCCCGCGCTCTTGTCAACCCTAAAAACAAAATATTTGCATTTATTTCACGGCTGTTGCGAGATCGCCTTCGCACGCTTCAAGAAAACGCGTATGATTGGCGCACTCGGGTAAGGGTTCAACGTAAAAGCCGCGGCGGTCAATATTGATGCCCGGCATTGCCTCCGACGACAGCGGGCGATAGCATTGGATACTTCGGTGTGAATAACTCCATAGAGTCCATCCTCGTTAAACATGTGGATATCGTAGCCGTGCATATAAAGATTGATTGCTATTGCGAATGTCCCGCGACCTGCGTCTGGAGGATCGGCCGGATCTTGGTTCTCGCCACCGATGGCTATAACCCCAGACCGTCTTGGTTGAAGCGCTGAAAGTAATATCCACCTGGTAAGTCCCGGAATCGCTCATATTTTCCCCAAAATAATTGGTCGGTATGACGGGGCCTATGTCAACCACGTTGCTCATCGGTCCATAATCCCCAAGGCTTCCCACCAGCACATTCGTGATCATCACCCACCCGCTCCCATAACTGTGCGTGTTTGTCTCTGAAGATTTGAAATCAAGACGATTCTGCATTATCCAGAGATACGCGCTCCAGTTTGTCACAACCAGCTTCGTCCCGCGCGTCCAGCCAACATTGTCAAAGATTTTTCCGGAATAATTGGACGACGATCCGGACTGCGTTCGTGGAAAAAACTATGCTGCCCCCCCCCGCCTTACCTCTGGCATCTCTCCTTTAATTATATGTGAAAACCCACTTGGTTAAATAGGATAATCCGCCACGATAACCCAATTCTGGATAATCATAATTAGGCGGCGGCTGAGGAAATGGCGCAAACGGCGAGCCAATTAACGCCCATGGGCATTCTTCTGATTCGGGAAACCAGTCAAGCTCTAAAGACGTTTCTTCAAACGCTGGTATTTCACCAATCTTTACGATTTTCCCCGCTTCTAATCCCAATTCGTCCACATCCACAAAATATGTATTACCCTGATCTCCAAAATATACGTCTAATTGTCGGGCGGGACTATCTTCTGAAAATGGTCCAACCGTTACCTTCCATGAATCCCGGTAAGCTTGTGCGGCGGCATAGTTTTGTGAGCCATCGCCGCCGGCGTTCGCCGATGCCCTTGCAGAAATCGCCACATAACCGGAACTACTCCACTCCGCCGCTCCCCACATCGTTATAGATAACAACCGAGTGTTGTCTACAATATATCCCCAGCCTCCTTGCTCGCTCGTTGAAACGCTTTTCTTCCTGTATTGCACATTACTGATCGGGGCAAGTGTGTTCTTCAACGCGCTGAATCCCTTCCGTATATCCTCAAAAATCCAGGAACCGATTTCATCGCCGGCCTGCGCATAACCGTAAGTGTTGCTGCCTTCCGCCGTTACCCGCCAAAAACCATCATCCAACCCGGCCGCATCCCGCCATGTTGCAACCGTAAAATAACAGAAAGCATCCTGATTGGTTGTCAACGGTCCGTTGACGTGATCTATGTACAATGCCGCAAGAT